>DATLPT010000224.1:0-28104 GCA_035535635.1 Lapillicoccus sp.
CGTCCAGACCATGGAAGAGGTCGGGCTCCGGAGTGCCGGTGAGCTGGATGAAAGCGGCCTGCCCGTCGCCGAGGTCGCGCAAGAGCTGGTACTGGAACGGCAGGGACGTCGTCAGCGTCTCCGCGGGTGCGTGGACGACCATCGACCGGCGCACCTGGTTGTCCAGATACTCCACGACGACGCGGCTCGCGCCGGCTTGGTATGCCTGCTCGGTCACCGCGCGCGCCAGCTCGACGTGTTCGACCAGGCACCTGATCGCCACGACCTGGCCGGGTTGGACGTTCACCCCGACGCGAACGACGAGCTCGGCGTAACGGTCGATCAGGTCGGTACGAGACGTCGTCATCGGCTTACGCCGACATCGCTCGAGATGCGCGCTCCTGCATCGGTGAGCGGGGCTAGTTCGACGAGCAGGGCATCGAGGGTGTCGCCCAGTGGCGAGTGGAGCCGGAGCGTGGCCTCGGGATCTCCGCGGCTCGCACTGGCCGTGAGGATGGCCACGGGTATGCGGTTGCGCGCCGCCCGGCGCACGAACCGGTAGCCGCTCATGACCGCCAGAGAGGACCCGAGGACCAGGAGCGAGCTGGCGCGGTCCACGAGCTCGAAGCACCGCTCCACCTTGGGCTTCGGCACGGACTCACCGAAGAACACGACATCGGGCTTCAGGGTGTCCGCGCCGCAGACCACGCAGTACGGCAGGTGGAACCGGCTGGTAACCGAGTCGTCGAGCACGATGTCGCCGTCCGGCCGGATCTGACTCGTTACCCGCGACCCGTCCGGCGCCACGCCGAGGACCAGGTCGAGAAACCCGGGATTCGCCTCGGCCAGACGACCGTGGAGGGCCACCCGATCGGTGAGGTCACCACAGGTGAGGCAGACGACGTGGTCGAGGTCGCCGTGGAGCTCGACGACGTCGCGAGCGCCGGCGGCTTGGTGCAGTCCGTCGACGTTCTGAGTGAGGACGGCGTCGATGAGTCCCGCCTGCTGAAGCCGGACGACCACGCGATGACCCCGGTTGGGTCCGGCCCGCGAGAACCGCTGCCAGCCGATGAAGCTGCGCGCCCAGTACCGGCGCCGCGCATCGCTCGAACCGGTGAACTCCGCGAACTGCATCGGAGTCACCCGGCGGGTACCGTCAGGCCCGCGGTAGTCGGGGATGCCCGACTCCGTCGACAGGCCCGCGCCACTGAGGACGACGACACCGCCTACGGCGACGAGACGAGCCAGCTCGGCGATCGCGGACTGCGTCGAGAGAGGGGCCGGCGGCGCTGCGGAAGGCGCCGCCGGGAGGGACATGGATCCAGTATGCGTGTACGCCCGGTCCTGGCTCGGCGGAGCCGTCTGCCGGGTCACCAGTGGGCTGCGTGTGCGGCGTCCGGAGGTGGCGCGACCACGGCCTGGTGTTGGCCTTTTACCGAAATCGATAACAGGACGTTATAGACTGGCTCGATGATCGACGCCGCCGGCCTTCGCGTGATGCGGGCCATCGCCGAGGAGGGCAGCTTCACCGGCGCTGCCGTCGCGCTCGGGTACTCACAGCCCGCCGTGTCACAGATGGTCCGCCGCCTGGAGCAGCGCACGGGCACGGTCCTGGTCGAACGCGTCGGTCGGAACGTCCGGCTGACGGAGGCCGGCCAGGTGCTGGCCCGGCACGCCGTCGGCGTGCTCACCGCGCTCGATGCGGCGGAGGAGGAGGTCGCCGCAATCGCCGGACTGCGCGCGGGACGCGTGCGGTTGATGGCCTTTCCCTCCTCCTCGGCGTCCCTCGTGCCACAGGCGCTGGCCCTGGTCAAGGAGCGCTTTCCTGACGTCACCGTGACGTTCAGCGAGGGTGAGCCACCGGAGTCGCTAGCCGCCCTCCGTGCCGGGGAGTGCGACATCGCCGTGGCGTTCGCCTACGAGGGCACGGACATCGGCCGCGGTGAGGATCTCGACGACTTCGTGACCCTGAAGCTCCTCGACGACGAAGTGCGGCTGGCCGTGCCGCTCAATCATCCCCTCGCGGGTCGGGACGAGGTCGAGCTTGTCGACTTCCAGGACGAGAGCTGGATCGCCGGCTGTCCCCGATGTCGTGGTCACCTGCTGGCCCTGACCCGGCGGGCCGGCTTCGCTCCTACGGTCTCGTTCGAGACAGAGGACTACATCGCCGTGCTCGGACTGGTCAGTGCCGGCCTGGGCGTCGCCCTGGTGCCAGACCTCATCCTGGCCGCGGCTCACACGAGCGACGTCGCCACCCTCTCCCTCACGCCGGCCTCGCGCCGGCAGATCCACGCGGTCACGACAGACGATCTCCAACGAGTGCCCGCGGTCAAGGCCACCCTCGAGGCGCTGGCGGAAAGCGCTCGCAGCCATTCGTTCGTCCCCGCGTGATCCGGCAGCTCACCTGACCGGTGAGATAACGCTTCGCTACCGCAGCGTGGCGACCTCGACCGCGCCGCTCTCGCCCTTCCGGACGGCCACGTCGCCGCTGACGTCGGTCCGGTACACCTGGTACCCATCGTCGAGCAGCGCCCGCAGAGTGGACGAGGCCGGGTGGCCGTAGTCGTTGTCGACACCCACGCTCACCACGGCCACCGGCGCACGCGCGTAGGCGAGCAGGGCCGCGTCACGGTTCGCAGAGCCGTGGTGAGCCACCTTGACCACGTCGAAGGCGGACGGTGCTCGCGCTTGGTGCTGGAGGCTCAGCAGCACTTGACGGGCAGCCTCGCGTTCGACGTCACCGAGGAGCAGCAACCGCAGCCCCCCAACCTCGACGGTGAGCACGACGGACGCGTTGTTGGGAACAGAGCCGTCGTGGATGACGCGCGCCGGCCACCAGACATGGGCGGTTAGTCCGGGCCACGCCAGGTCGTCGCCCGCGAAGACGACACCGATCGGGACGCCCGCTGACGCGGCCCACTCCGACACTTCCTGCCATTGGTACGGCGGGTCTCGCACCGGCGTGGTGAGGATCTGGCGCACGGTGCGGCCGCGCAGCACGCCGGGTAAGCCATCGACGTGATCGGCGTGGAAGTGGGTGAGGAGGACGGCCTCGACGACGTCGATCCGGAGCCGGCGCAAGCAGGCGTCGATACTCGCGGGGTCTGGTCCGGCGTCGACGACGACCGCCCGCCCAACGCCGGTGGCGAGCACCAGTCCGTCGCCTTGACCGACGTCGCAGGCGACGAAACCCCAGCCGGGGAGGGGCCAGGTCACGACCTGGGTGGGCACGGCGGCGCCGATGCCGAGTAGGGCGGCGCCGACGGGCAGCAGCGGTCGGCGTCGCGCCTGATGCACGAGCCAGGGTCCGCCGACAACGAGGAGGACTCCGATCAGTGCCAGCACCGCAGCACCGACTCCGGTTCCGGGCCATGGGACGGTGGCCACCGGTGCGCCCGCGGCGATGCGCGCGATCTGGGCGATGGCCAGGGTCGGCACGGCGGCCAGCCAGCCGATCCATCCCGCGACCGTCGTGGACACGACGGAGACCAGAGCCGTTGCGACGCCGAGCACGGTGGCGGGCGCGACGAACGGTGCTGCGAGGAGATTCGCGACGACGCCGACAACGGACACCGAGCTCTGCAGCAGGACAACGACGGGCGCGCACATCAACTGCGCCGCGACCGGTACCGCGAGCGCGGGACCCCAGCTCCGGATGCGTGTCGGGAGCAGCCGTCCGACCGCCGCGCCCCATGGGCCGGCGAAGAGCAGCAAGCCGAGGGTGGCGAGAGTGGACAGGGAGAACCCGGCGGACCGCGCCAGCCAGGGGTCCCACACGAGCAGCGTCAGCACCGCCACGGACAAGGCGGGTATGCCCGCTCTCCGCCGCGACGTGCCAAGACCCACCAGGCCTACGGCGCCCATCGCTGCGGCTCGGACGACGCTCGGTTCGGGCCGCACGAGGACGACGAAGAGAATAAGGAGCACCGCGGCCACAGGTGGACGCCAGCGACGGCGCAGGCCTAGGAACGCCGCCAGACCGAGGGCCGCGGCCAGCACGATGGCCACGTTGGACCCGCTCACCGCCGAGAGATGAGTCATGCCGGTCACGAGCATGGCCTCGTCGAGATCCTCCGGTGTGCGGGACGTGTCACCGATGACGAGCCCGGGTAGCAGCCCGCGCGCGTCCGACGGAAGACCCTCGGTCGCCGCGGCGAACCGGCTGCGAACGACCTCCGCTGCCGTCGCGATGGCCTCGGGCCCGTCGAGGATGCGCGGTGGTCCTCGCGGAGCCAGAACGGCGACGACGTCGTCGGCCGGATCTTGAGCTGGGGCAAGCCGGCCGCTGGCCATCACTCGAGACCGCCACGAGACGCCGAGCCAAGAGGCGTCGGCGAAGACGAGAACCGGCGAGGCGACCGCGGACCGGATTCCGCGGCGGTCGACCTGCTCCACGTCGAGGCGCAGCACGACCTCGCCGGCGTCGTTCGGGCGCCCGCGCGGCGGGTCGACCGCCCGTGGGTCCGAGGCCACGACACCGACGACGGCGACGGTGGCGCGCTGGTCGGCCAGGTCGCGAAGGGGTCCGGCGCCGCGAACGCTCGATGACGCGGCGAGAGCGCTCAGCGCCAGTGACGTCGCGAGCGCCGCGAGCGTGACCGTCCCGAGCAATGGCAGCGGCTGCTGGGAGCCACGGAACGCGCGGACGGGCGACATCCTCAGGCGGTCGAGGCCGCCCGAAGTCGGTGGTCCCTCGTCCGGGTTGAGGCGGCGACGATGCCACCAGGCCGTCGCGAACCCACCCGCGATCAAGCATGATCCCGCGGCGACCATGGCGACGCACACCGGGGATGAACCGAGCAACAGGGCCACCGACGCCCATGCGCTGATGGCGGGAACGAGAAGCCGCAGATCGGCCGGTCGCGTCGCCGATGACGTGCCTGACCCAGCCGACTCGAGCTTGGGCTGGCCGTTTGCGTGTACAGCAGTTCGCGCGCTGGGCGGCGATTCCCTCGGCCGGATCCTTTCCCACCGGGACGGTGGGGGGGACATCACACCGTCACCTTGGGACGGATCTGCTCGAGCAGCTTGTCACCGATGCCACTGACCTCACCGAGCTCGTCCACCGATGTGAACCGGCCGTGTTGAGCCCGCCAGTCGAGAATTCGTTGAGCCAGAACGGGTCCGACTCCGGGCAGCGTGTCGAGAGCCGCCAGCGTCGCGGTGTTGAGGTCGACGAGAGGGACCGAAGCCGTCCCGCTACCGGAGCCCGCCCCAGCTCCAGGCGGACTGGGGCCGGACCCAGCACCAGAACCTCCCAGTCCGCCGATCAGGATCGGAGCCGTCTCTCCCGGGTTGGGGACGAAGACCTGCTCGCCGTCGACGACCAGACGAGCGAGGTTGAGCCGTTGCATGTCCGCCCCGGCGAGGGCTCCACCGGCCGCCGCCAGCACATCGACGACCCGCGAGCCGTCGGGGACAGTGACGACGCCCGGGCGAGCGACGTGTCCGACGACGTCCACCACGAGGAGCCGGCCCGGCGAGCCTCGAGCCGTGCCTCCACCGGTCGAGGATGCGTTCCCCGCAGCGCCCGCGGGACTCGCCGTCCCACCCGAGGATTCGGTGCTCGAGGACGTAAAGGCGGACGGAACCGACGCTCGACCGACCACGCCTTCGCCGGCAGGCACCGGCTGTGGGGCGGCCGCCTGCTGCGCCCGAGCCACCCGAACCGCGAAGAAGACCACCGCGACCACGAGCACAACGAGGAAGGCCACCACCGCGCGCACCGACACCGTCACCCGAGCGCCGCGGAACGCGACCGGCACCGTCAGGATCCGCGGATGTGGTCGATGCCTCCCTCCCCCAGACGGCTCGCTTGCATCCGACCGCGCCACGCCGGCCGATGGCTCAAGGTCAGGCCACGGCTCGACGTCGTCCGGCGCTCCCGTTGCACCCCCCTGCCGTTCTCTGTGCGGTCGCCTCCTTCGAGGGGACCGCACGCGTCGGCCGGCTGTCGTCGCCCGCGTGATCCGGTGGCCCTCCTCCTCCACGTCGGACGGTCCGACGTCCCAGACCGATGACTCGTCGAGCCAGCTCAGATCGGCTGTCGGCGGCTCCTCCTCCGGAATCCAGCCGTGGCGCGGAGGTGGATCCGGACGTGTCCGCGCCGACGCCAGCAAGGTGCGCACGCGTTCGGGGTCGACCTCGGGTGGTGGATGGCGACGCATACGAGCGACCGTATGAAAGTCGACCGTGGCCGAGCGACCACGAGCGGCCGAGTTGTGGACCGCGGGACGAACCGCTCAGACCATGTGGATCAGCCCGGCCGGGGAGAAGCGACGGCCGCCAGGGTCCCGGGCCCCACGTGCGCTCCGACGACCGCCCCGAGCTCGGCCACGATGACATGACCCGCCTGGGGAACCCGCTCTCGCAACGTCGCCGCCAGCGACTCCGCTCGCGGCGCCGAGTCCAGGTGCTGAATGGCAATGTCGACCTGACCCCCGGCCGCCAGGACCTCCAACGCTGCCGTCGCCGTCAGATCCGAGAGCCGCGCCAACGCCCGGCTCGATGTCCGAACCCGCTCGAGCGGCCGGATCGCCCCGTCGACCAACGTCAGGATCGGCTTGATGGCGAATGCGGACCCGAGCAACGCCGATGCCGAGCCGATGCGACCGCCGCGGCGCAGATACTCCAGCGTGTCGACGTAGAACGCCACCTTGGCCGCCCCCGCGCGAATCCTGGCGACCTCCGCCACCTCGGCCGCCGGCTGCCCGTGGCCGGCCGCCTCGGCCGCCGATAGCACCCCGAAGCCCATGGCCATACCGAGGGACCGAGAGTCGACGACCTCGACGGGAATCGGCGACTGCTCCGCCGCCAGCCTCGCCGACTGACACGTCCCGGACATCTCGGACGAGATGTGGACCGACACGACCGCCGACGCACCCGCCGCGGCGGCGGCCTCGTACGCCTCCACGAACTCTTGGGGCGACGGCCGGGACGTGCTCAGTGGCGTGAACGACCGCAACGCCTCCGACAGCGACTCGATCGTCACGTCGACGCCCTCACGATGCTGCTTGCCGCCCACCACCACGTGGAGCGGCACAACGGTGATCGGCACCGAACCAGCGCGGACCAGGTCCGCCGGTAGATAGGCGGTCGAGTCCGTCACGATCGCGACGCTCACGTCTGGAACGCTAGTGCCTCCGGTGACGGCGCACCGTCGCCCGAACGGTGGCGCGCTCACGCCGAACGGTCAGGCGGGCACCACATTGACGAGCTTCGGCGCGCGCACGATCACGGTCCGAACGCCGTCAGGCGTCGCGGCCACCACCTTGTCGCGCGCCAGCACGAGGGACCGGAGCTCGTCCTCGCCGATCGTCGACGACACCTCGACCCGGTCGCGCACCTTCCCGCGCACCTGGATCACGCAGGTGACCGTCTCCTCGACCAGCAAGGATGGTTCGGCCTGGGGGAACGGAACGTAGGTCACGCCTCCCTCATGACCGAGCCGCCGCCACAGCTCCTCGGCGATGTGCGGGGCGACCGGCGCGACCATCAGTACCAAGGCCTCGACCACCGCGCGAGGTGCCGCATCCAGCTTGGTCAGCGCGTTGTTCAGCTCGATCAGCTTGGCGATCGCCGTGTTGAATCGCAGGTGCTCGTAGTCCTCGCGCACCCCCGCAATGGTCCGGTGCATGGCCGTCAACGTCGCCGCGTCGGGCGCCTCGTCCGACACCACCACGGCGCCGGTGGTTTCGTCGATCACGTTGCGCCACAACCGCTGCAGGAAACGCTGGCTCCCCACGACCGCCCGGGTCTCCCACGGACGGCCCAGTTCCAGCGGCCCCATGGACATCTCGTACACCCGGAACGTGTCGGCGCCGTACGCGTCGTACATGTCGTCGGGGCTGACGACGTTCTTCAACGACTTGCCGATCTTGCCGTACTCACGGACGACCTGCTGACCGCGCCAGGTGAAGGTCGACTCTTCCCCGTGTCCGCCGGGCGTTTCCTCCACCTCCTCCGCGGGAACGTACTGACCGCGCACGTCGGCGTAGGCGTACGCCTGGATCATCCCCTGGGAGAAGTACTTCCGGAACGGTTCCTCGCTCGAGACCAGCCCCAGGTCGAACAGCACCTTGTGCCAAAAGCGCGCGTACAACAGGTGCAGAACGGCGTGCTCGACGCCACCGATGTAGAGGTCGACCCCGCCGGGGTCGGTGACGCCGGGCGGCGCCCCCTCGACGGTATGCGCGTGCTTGGCCATCCAGTACCGCTCGTTCTCGGGGTCACAGAACGTCTGGTGGTTCGCGGGGTCCAGGTATCGCAAGTAGTACCAACACGATCCGGCCCAGTTGGGCATCGTATTGGTTTCGCGGCGGTACTTGCCCAGCCCGTCACCGATATCCAGCTCCACCTCGACCCACTCAGGCACCCGCGACAACGGCGGCTCGGGCGAGCTCTCCGCGTCGTCCGGGTCGAAGGTCTTCGGCGCGTAGTCGGGTACGTCGGGCAGGGCCAGCGGAAGCATCGAGTCCGGCAGCGCGTGCGCAGTGCCGGCCTCGTCGTAGACGATCGGGAACGGCTCACCCCAGTACCGCTGCCGGCTGAACAGCCAGTCGCGCAGTCGGTAGTTGACCGTCCCGTGGCCGATCCCGCGCAACTCGAGGAACTCGATGATTCGCGACTTCGCGTCGTCGACACCGAGGCCGTTCAGCGAGACCTCGTCGTTGGCCGAGTTGATCGCCGGGCCGTCACCCATGTACGCCTCGTCGTCGGGGTGTCCCTCGGCCGGCTGTACCGTGCGGACGATCGGCAGGTCGAAGGCCAGCGCGTACGCCCAGTCGCGCTCGTCCTGGCCCGGCACACCCATGATGGCGCCCGTTCCGTACCCCATCAGGACGTAGTCCGCCACGAATACCGGGATGGGCTGTCCCGTCAGGGGATTCGTCGCATACGCGCCCGTGAAGACTCCGGTCTTCGACCGGTCGTCCATCTGTCGCTCGACCTCGCTCTTCCGCGACGTCGCCTGCCGGTATGCGTCGATCGCCGACCGGGGATCGGCGGCGCCCCCGGTCCAGGCTGGCTTGGTCCCCTCGGGCCATCCCTCGGCGGGCAGGATCTCGTCGACCAATGGGTGCTCCGGAGCCAACACCATGAACGTGGCGCCGAACACCGTATCCGGGCGCGTCGTGAACACCTCGATGCCCGCGTCCCCGCCGGACGTTGCCGCAACCGGGAAGGTGATCCGAGCGCCGCTGGACCGGCCGATCCAGTTGCGCTGCATGACTTTCACCTTCTCCGGCCAGTCCACGCGGTCCAGGTCGTCGGCGAGCCGGTCCGCGTAGGCGGTGATCCGCATCATCCACTGCCGCAGGTTGCGCCGGAAGACCGGGAAGTTGCCGCGCTCGGAGCGGCCCTCGTTGGTCACTTCCTCGTTGGACAGCACCGTGCCCAAGCCGGGCGACCAGTTGACCGGCGCCTCGGACGTGTAGGCCAACCGCGCCTCGGCCAGCACCGCTTCCTGCTCGGCGTCGGACAGCTCGGCCCAGGAGCGACGGCCGCCGCCGGGAAGCTGACGGCGACCAGACGCGTACGCTTCGGCAAGCGTCTCGATGGGCCGGGCCGCGCCGCGCCCTCCGTCGGCGCGCACGGCGTCCGGGTCGTACCACGAGTTGTAGATCTGCAGGAAGATCCACTGGGTCCAGCGGAAGTAGTCCTCGTCAATCGTCGCGTAGGTGCGCCGCTCGTCGAAACCCAGACCCAGCCGCCGCAGCTGGCGGCGCATGACGACCATGTTCTCCTCGGTCGTCTTTCGCGGGTGCTGACCGGTCTGGACCGCATACTGCTCGGCCGGCAGACCGAACGCGTCGTATCCCAGGCAGTGCAGGACGTTGAGGCCCAGCATGCGGTGGTAGCGCGCATACACGTCGGTGCCGATGTATCCGAGGGGGTGACCGACGTGCAGGCCCGCGCCGCTCGGGTACGGGAACATGTCGAGGACGACGAGCTTCTTCCCCCGGCCGGCGACCTTCTCGGGCTCGGCCCAGGGCCCAGCGGGGTTCGGTGCCTGGAAGGTGCCCTCCTCCTCCCACCGGTCCTGCCACGCGAGCTCGATGTCGCGCGCCATCGCCGCGGTGTAACGGAACGGAGTCTCGTCGGAGGTCTCGTCGTGCTTCTCGTCAGGGGTCATCGTTCGTCCTTGGTGTGGTGCACGGTTCCGGACTGCTGCAGACACAGAAAAGCCCCCCGCACAGGAGGGGCGCCGCGCTGGTCGGGTGTGCTCAGCGCGGCCGGGGAAGAAGGAGCTGGTGGGCCACGGAGCCAGGTTAGCGCAGCGACCCTCGTCAGGTCCGCACGAGGTCGGGACGGAGGATCCCGAGCACGAGGAGAAGGAGAGCCGCGTGGTAGGTGACCATCACGACGACCGCGCTCCCACGAAGATCGCGCCAGAACCGCCGCGCCGCGAGCACCCCGTCGCTGACGAGGAAGAGCGAGGCGCCGACTCCGACCAGGACGTGTCCGGACCACCATGCCACCGCCACGAAGGTGCCCAGGACCAGTGCGTAGAGGGTGGGCGGCAACCCTTCCGCCATGTCGCGTCGGGCCAGCGGCCAGACGACGAACGCCACGAGGAGGAGAACGACGACCACTGTCGCGGCGACACCGGCCCAGATCGGCGCCCGCCGCTCCATCGCCAGGACCGCCCCGATGAACGCGACATGGGCGAGGAGGAACGTCACCAGCCCGAAGCCGAAGGCCTGGTCGGAGTCCGAGAGCAGGAGCACGTCACCCAGCAGGCACAGCGCCAGCGCGATGAGGACCCACATTCCTGACATGCTCTGTTCGGCGTGCAGCAGCCAGGTGAAGGCACCCAGCAGGACGACGTATGCGGGCTTGGCCACCTGCTCGAGCGCGCGGCGCCGGGTCGCCACGGCGAACCAGTCGGCGACGGCCGCGGCGGCCGCGGCCGCGAGCAGCACCCACGCATACATGTTCACCGCGTCGAACTGTGGCAGACGGCAGGACGCAGGTACGTCGCGGCGCGCCTATCCTCGTGTAATGGAGGTCAACCATCACACCGTGACCGAACAGGACACGGCTCAGGTGCTCGGCAGCGGCGACATGCCGGTCCTCGCGACTCCCCGGCTCATCAACTGGATCGAACGCGCCGCCTTCGGCACCGCGGCCGAGAACCTCGAGGCCGGCCAGACGACGGTCGGCACCATGGTGAAGGTCGAGCACATCAAGGCCGCGCCGATCGGGACGACGGTCCACGTCAAGAGCTCCCGGCCGGTGAGCGACGGCCGCCGGCTGATCTTCCACGTCCGCGTGCTCGACGACTCCGGCGAGGAGGTCGCCGTCGGCGAGGTCCAGCGCGCGGTGATCGACCGCGAGCGGTTCCTCCGGCGGTTCGGCTCCGCGCCGGAGGAGACGCCCACGGCCTGAGCGCTGTCTCCCCGCGAAGTATCGGAGCGGAGCGGAGAACTTCGTGGGGTGACTTATCGGCTGGTGCCCTGCGCGACCGAACCCTGCAGCTGCCGCTGGAAGATGATGTAGACGATGAGCACCGGCAGCACGGTGATGACGACCGCGGCGAAGAGCGCGCCGTAGTCGACCGAGTAGCCGGCTTGCGAGGCGAACGATGCCATCCCTTGCGACAGCACGTACTTCGACTGGTCGGTGTTGAGGGCGACCGGCAGGATGAACTGGTTCCACAGGCCGAGGAAGTTCATGATCGCCACCGACGCCATGCCCGGGCGGGCCATCGGGAGCATCACCTGGAAGAAGGTGCGCCACTCCCCCGCACCGTCGAGCTGGGCCGCCTCGTAGATCTCCTCCGGCAGCGCCCGGAAGAAGGCGAAGAGGAAGAACACCGTGAACGGCAGCGCGAACGCGACGTAAACAGTGATGAGGCCCTGCAGCGTGTTGAGCAGGCCCAGGCTGCGCAGGATGAAGAACAGCGGCACGATCGCGAGGAACACCGGGAAGGTGAGTCCCGCGAGCATGAGGTAGTAGATGGCCCGGTTGCCGAAGAACTGGAACCGCGCCAGGACGTAGGAGCACATCGCGCCGAGCACCATGACGAGGACGAGCGAACAGCCGACCACGACGATGGTGTTGAAGAACGACGTGCCGATGCCGGCGGTGTCCCACGCGGAGACGTAGTTCGCGAAGCTGAGCGACTTCGGCAGCGTGAAGGGCGAGCCGAGGATCTCGTTGGTCGTCTTGAACGACGACACCAAGGCCCAGAGCAGGGGCACCAGGACGACGATGGACCAGAGAACGAGCACCACGTGGGAGATCGCCGCCGCGCGCCGGTCACCGGGGCTGGACTTCCCGACGGTCTGGGTGGCGACCTCGTCGCGGCCGCCGGCCGTGGCCGTCGTCGCCTCGGCGGTCACAGGCGCCCCCCGGAGTCACGTCCACCGGCGAGCCGGAAGCCGATGAACACCGCCGCGGCGAAGAGCAGCGTGACGAGAGCAAGGACGACACCCATCGCTGTCGCATACCCGAACTGGCCCTTGCCGAAGGCGGTGTTGAACAGCTCCTGCGGCATGACCAGGGTGCTGTTGTTCGGGCCACCGAACGGGTTCAGGGCCTGCATCCAGACGAACGCATCGAGCGCGGCGATGCCGAGGTAGATCCACGCGGTCTGGACGTTGTCGCGGATCAGCGGGAGGGTGACCGACCAGATCGTGCGAATCCGGCCGGCCCCGTCGAGGCGTGCCGCCTCGTAGATCTCGGCCGGCACGCCCTTGATCGCCGCGACGAACAGCACGGTGTAGAACCCGACCAGGGCCCAGACCATGACGAACATCGAGGCCGGCATCGCGGTCGCGACCTCACCGAGCCAGGCGAACGACTTGAACTTCTCCAGTCCGATGCCGGTGAGGATCCCGTTCAGCAGACCGGCCTGCGGATCGTAGACCTGCGCCCAGATGATGCCGATGACGATGGCCGGCACGGTGTAGGGGAAGAACGAGACGATCCGGTAGAACGACGAACCTCGCAGACCACGAACCCCTCCGCTGGCGCCGCCCGCGACGGTGACCAGACTGGCGAACAGCAGCGCGATGACGATGGTCGCGAACGGCACGACGATCGCCAGCAGCACGCTGTTGAACACTGACCTGCGGAAGATGTCGTCCTGCGCCAGCTTCACGTAGTTGTCGAAGCCGACGAAGTTGAAGTTCGGCGAGAAGCCCGACCAGTCGGTCATTCCGTAGTACAGCGCCTTGAGGAACGGTGAGATGACGAACACCAGGAACAGAGCCAGTGGGACGCCGAGGAACACGACCATGAAGCTGACGCGGTCGAACGTCATCCGACCGCGCGGACCCCGGGCCTTGGGCTTGCGCCCAGGGCCCGGGGCCGCCACGGCGGGGGTGGTCACTTGGTGACCTTCTCCTTCTGGATCGACGAGTCGTTCGCCACCTTGTCGGTGATCTGCTGGAGACCGCTGGTCAGCCCGGCGACGTCGGTCTGACCGGACAGGAACGCGTTCCAGACCACCAGCATGTCCTTGTTCGTGCCGTAACGGGTGACGAACTTGTAGTCGAAGACGTTCTTTCCGGCGGCGTCGAGCATCTTCGCCTGCGACTGCAGGGCGGTCGAGCCGAAGCCGTCGGCCGGGACCAGCCCCTTGACGATGGTCGGGGCCAGCTTCGTCTTCGTGAAGTTGGTCGCCGCGTCCTTGGACAGCATGACCCGCAGCAGCTCCTTGCCGCCCGCGACGTTCTTGCCCGCCTTGGGGACGATGAACGGCTCGCCGGAGGCGCTGCGCAGCGACTCGTAGGGCAGCTTCGGGCTGCTGGAGAGGACCATCTCGGGGACGCCGGTCATCTTGAAGCCGTCCTTGGTGGCCTTCTTCATCTCGTTCTCGATCCAGGAGCCCGAGGGGTAGAGCAGCGCCTGCTGGTCGTTGCTCCATTGGGCCTGGGCCGCCGTGAACTGGGTGCCGGCGCCGCCGGGCACGAAGTACCCGTTCTTGACGCACTCGCCCATGGCCGCGAACACGGCCTGGATCTGCGGCTGCGACCAGCACTTCGGGTCGAGGTTCTCGAACGCGAGCCGGACGTCGGTGCCGCCCTCCTTGATGGCCGAGTCGACGGCGAGGGTCTGGTAGTACGTCGCCGCCTCCTTGCCCCAGACGAAGAGGTACTTGCCCTTGGCCTTGGCCTTGGCGCCGAGGTCCTTGGCCTCATCCCACGTCTTCGGCGGGGTCCAGCTGTTCTCGGCGAACAGGCTCTGCGAGTACCACACGCCGTAGAGGGTCAGGACGTAGTTGATGGCGAGGAACTGGCCGTTGTAGGTGCCCGGCTCGCGGACGCCGTCGTAGAGGGTCGACTCGATCTTGGTGCCCTCGAGGTTGTTGGCCGCGAAGACGTCATCGAGGGTCGACAGCTGGTCAAGGATCGTGTTGAACCCGATCGAGCCGGCTCCCGAGTTGTCCACGAGGTCCGGTGGGTTGCCGCCCACGAAGCGCGGCTGGAGCTGCTGGGCGATCTGCGTCGAGGGGGTGACCTTGACCGTGACGCCGGACTGGTTCTTCTGCATGAGGTCGGCGGCAAAGGTCACGTAGTCGTAGCCGTACCCGCCGTTGAAGATCACGGCATCAACGGAGGAGCCGCTCGCCACGCCGAACGGGTTGTTCGCCGCGCCGGCCGCGGTGGTCGCCGCGCCGCCGCCGGTGCTCGTTCCCGTGCCCGACGACGCGCAGGATGCCAGCGCCCCGCCGATCGGGACCAGAGCGGCAGCGGCCAGCGAGCCGCGCATGAAGGTCCGACGGTCGAACGTCGAACGGGGAGTGCTACCTGTCTCGTGAGAGGTCATCGTGAGGTACTGCCTTTCCGGGTGGTGATCGGTGCGAGGGACGGTATGCGTGTGGCGTGCTTCTCGAGGGGATTTGTCGGTGTGGGGCGAAATCAGTGGCGAGATCGTGATGTCGGGTGTGGTCGTGGCAGGGGCTGGTCAGGCGGTCCGGCGGATCCGGTCGCCGTACCGGGCCTCGAGAGCGTGGTTGTGGTCGTCTCCGCCGGGGATGTTGGCAGAGAGGTAGATCGGCGGCGTCTCCCCCAGCGCGGCGATCCGCGCCGCCGCCCCGATAGTGATGAGCTGCGCGATGTAGGCGGCGGTGAGGGAGGACACCGCCCCGACGCCGATGCCGCCGGGTAGCTCGATCGTCGTGTCGCCGTAGGGTGCTCGGTTGTCGATGACGACGTCGGCGATCTCACTGAGCCGCCGGCCGCTGGGGTGCTTGGGCGTTACGGCATTGGTGTGCTCGAGGCTGGTCACGGCGATGACGGGATGACCGTCGGCCTTCGCCCGAAGCGCTACGCCCACGATCGACCCGTTCACGCCGGAGTTCGACGCGATGAGGAACACGTCGGCGGGGTCGGCCGGCGAGAGCGCGAAGAGCTCGTCGACGACGCTGGCGTCCCGCTCCAACGTGGAACCGGTGAGGGCGGAGACGTCGCGGGACCCGTGCAGTACGACGTCACGCAGGGCCATCGCCGTCGTCGGGATGAACCCGCCGGCCCGACCGGCGATCTCCATGGCGAACGCCTGCGAGTGGCCGGTTCCGAATGCCTGGAGCACTCCCCCGCCCCGGATCGACGCCACGACGAGGTCGATCGCCGGGTCGAGACCTCCACGCGCGGCGTCGTCCGCTACGGCTTGGAGCCGTGAGACGACCTGCTCGCGGAAGATCGAGAAGGCCTCCTCGACGGTCGCCGCGGGGACGGTGCTCGTGGTCATCGGCCGGCTTCCTGGGTCGAGTGGGCGGAGCGTCGGCGCCGTGTCGGGCGGCGGTCGCGCGTGGGAGCGCGCCGGTGAGGGGCGACGGCGGCGGCCGACGCGGCGAGGGTCGTCGCGGTCCGCGGGAAGTTCCGCTGGGCGACGATGAGATAGAGGAGGTCCAGCGCGAAGAGCTGGGCGTGCTTGGCCGACAGGTCGTCCGGCTGGAGGTACACGTCTGGAGCGACGGTGACCAGGTGGACGTCCGCGAGCGCGGCCAGCGGCGAGTCGGCGTTGCTGGTGATGGCCAGGGTCAACGCCCCGGACGACTTGGCCTGCGCGAGCATCTCGATCGTCTCGACGGTCCGGCCGGTGTTGGAGATGGCGATCGCCACCGAGTCATCGTCCAGGAGCGCAGCACTCGTGAGCCCGTCGTGGACCTCGCCCCAGTGCTGGGCGTTGATCCCGATCCGGTAGAGGCGCAGCTGCATCTCGCGCGCCATGACCGCGCTGCCGCCGATGCCGTAGATGTCGACCCGCGCCCGGGTGGCGATGGCCTCGGCGATCCGGACCACCTCGTCGATGTCGATCGACTCGGCCGTGGCCTGCAGGGCGGCCTGATGGGACTGCGAGAGCGTGCGCAGCACCTGCTCCGGGGTGTCCTCCGGGTCGAAGGCCCGGCCGATGTCCACCCGCCAGGTCTCGTCGGCCCGCAGCCGTCCGGCGTCCGCGGCGACCCCGACCCGGAACGGGAGATATCCCGCATACCCGATGAGCCGGCAGAACCGGGTCACCGTCGCCGCGGAGGTGCCCGCCCGCGCCGCCAGCTCGGTGATGGACAGCTCGAGCGGCGCCAGCGGCTCGTCGAGCAGGAGGGTGGCCAGCTTGGTCATCGCCTCCGACATCTGGGGAACGTTCGCCTGGATACGCGTGCGTACACCCAGGGGCGGTGCCGCGGTCGTCGTCACTGGCCTGAAAATCCATC
Organism: Lapillicoccus sp.; assembly: GCA_035535635.1. Taxonomy (GTDB): domain Bacteria; phylum Actinomycetota; class Actinomycetes; order Actinomycetales; family Dermatophilaceae; genus Lapillicoccus. Next base: position 16,643 of record DATLPT010000224.1, read on the forward strand.
TCAGCTCGGCGATGAGTTGCTGAAAAGTATTCTCACCACTTTCGGGCACCGTGGGGTTGCAGGTCGGTAACGATGCGGTTGCGGCCTCCCCGCCAGCCAGCGCGAGGCGCGTGGCCCGATGGGGTCACGCGCCTCGTGCCGGTGGAAGACGCATACCTCGTATGCGTCGGGTCACTCCCCGTACCGGCCGCGAGCCTCGTGCGGGATGAGCGGCCTCTGGCCGCGCGCCTTCAGCTGCTGCACCGCCCAGGTGTTGCCGTCGGGGTCGGCGAACCCGAAGAGCGTGCCGCCGTCGCGCTCGTCGAACACCTGGATCTCGCTGCACTCGAGGCCCCGCGAGGTGAGCTCGGCGCGCGCGGCTTCCGCGTCGGCGACGCAGAGCTGCAGCCCGCGCATCGAGCCGGGAGCCATCTCGTTCTGGGACGGCAGGTTCCCGATGACGATCGAGCAGCCTGAGCCGCGCGGGGTCAGCTGGGCGACGTCCATGAACTCGTTGGTCGTGTGGTGGTCGAGGTCGAAGCCGACCTGGTCGCGGTAGAAGGCGATCGCCCGGTCGAGGTCGGTGACGGGGAGGACGACGACCTCGAGCGTCCAGTCCATCGGACGGGATGTCGCGGCGTCGGTCACTGCTGCGCCTCGAGGATGCGGTCGAGCTTGTCGTACCCCGCGTTCATGCCGTCCTCCATGCCGCTGCCGACCATGCCGTCCCGGGCCTCCATGGACGGGTAGACCGCGTGGCCGCGCAGCCGGGTGCGACCGCCCTCCAGCCGCTCGAAGGTGATGGACTCGACGCTGACGACGTCGGGATAGCCCTCGAACTCGAACGTCTGGATGGCGAACTCGTTGTCGCGGACGACGTGGTAGACGCCGTTGAACGCATACTGCTCGCCGTCCTCCCCCTTCTGGACGAACCGGTACCGGCCACCGGTGCGGAACTCGTGGACCTCGAGGTCGAGGTCGTCGCTGCCGGCGCCGATCCACTGCCGGAACAGGTCGGAGTCCTGGTGCGCCCGGAAGACCTGCTCGACGGGGTGGTCGAACTCGCGCTCGAAGTCGATGAACGGCAGGCCCTCCGGAGCGGTGACGGTCAGGGGGTTGGTGGTTCGGTTGGTGCTCATGACGGTCTCTTCTCTCTGCGATCTGATGGGTGGGTCACTGGTCGGGTAGGCGGTCGAGCAGGGCGTCGAGGGACCGGAACCGCCGCTCGTGGATGAGGCGGTAGTGGTCGATCCAGGCGGTGAGCTGTTCGAGCGCGGCCGGGTTCAGGTGGACGGGACGGCGCTGGGCGTCGCGGCTCCGGGTGACGAGGTCGGCGTGCTCGAGGACCTGGATGTGTTTGGAGACCGCCTGTTTCGACATGGCGAACGGTTCGGCGAGGTCGTTGACGGTGACCGGACCGGTGCTGAGCCGAGCCACGATGGCCCGGCGGACGGGGTCGCCGAGGGCCATGAACGCCCGGTCCATCCGCTCCTCGTCCATCGGCTTGTCAACCTTCTCTTTGATCAACTGATAGGTTGATTAAAGCGGACGAACCCAAGCATGTCAACCCCGAGGGGCTGGGGCAGCGCGGCTCGAACCCGGATTGGGGTGGATTGCACCCCCTGGAAGGGGGACGATCCACCTCAGTAGGCGTCGGCTCGCCCCTGCCAGAACAGGAGGAAGCCAGGGCGAGCAAAGAGGCTCCCGTCCGGTATGTTGAACATGCATTGTGGCAATGCAGGGCTAACAGAAAGAGTGGAGAATAATATGTCACACCACTACTCGGGGCCCGATTTCACCTGTCCGCACGATGATCCCCGCCTCGACTTCTGCGATTTGTTCGCCTTTCCCAAACCGGAGGACTCAAGCAGGTCCGTCCTCATCATGGATGTGCATCCGTCCATGAGCGTTAATCCTGAGGGCCCCACCACGGCGGAGCCCTTCGCCCAAGAGGCGCTATACGAGCTCAAGGTCGACACCGATCGAGATGCCGTTGCCGACATCGCTTATCGGGTCCAATTCTCGACCTCACCAAACGGAGCGCAGACTGCGACGGTGCGCCGCGTGGACGGCGCCGACGCCGCCGGCACGGGCGACGGTGGCCAAACAATCATCCAGGACGCACCTGTCTCGACGGGCCTCGATGCGCAGGTGACGGAGGCTGGCGACTATCGCTTCTTCGCCGGCTGGCGTAGCGACCCCTTCTTTTACGATGCAGGCGGCGCCCTGAACGGTTTCCAGTTCACCGGCGAAGACTTCTTCGCCGACAAAGACGTGTGCAGCATTGTGCTGGAGCTCCCCAATAGCATGTTAGGAGCGAACGAGGTCGGTCTCTGGCAGCGAACGCTGGTCCGTAATGGCCAGGGCTGGGTACAGGTGGACCGGGGGGCTCATGCCCAGCAAGTCACCTTCCTCACTCCGAACGAGGACAAGCTGGAATACCTTGGCGGCGAGCCAGCCGATGATGCCCGCTTTGTGGACGGCATCGTCCACGTCTTGGAGCAGGCAGGTGGGTACTCAGCGGAGGAAGCCAGGCGGTTGGCGGAGCCGATGCTGCCGGACATCCTGACTTACGATCCCACGAAACCGGTTGGCTATCCCGACAACGGTCGTCTGTTCACTGACGATGTCGGCGATTACGTGGTCGCCATCCTGACGAACGGGAAGGTGAAAGAGGACAACGTGGGGCCTCACGACGACTTCCTCTCGGAGTTCCCCTACCTCGGTCCGCCACACGAGGATCGGACGAGGGCGTAAGGAGACCCCCGTACAAGGGGAATTGCTCTAGCGGACACCAGTCGCCATGGACCCCAGACGAACAACGCGTCTGGGGTCCATGCGATCAGTGGAGCTGAGGGGACTCGAACCCCTGACCCCCTCCATGCCATGGAGGTGCGCTACCAGCTGCGCCACAGCCCCCGATTAGGACTGCGGAAGTCTAGCGGTCGCCGTTCGGGCGGCCCAAATCACCGATCGGAGCTCCAGGCGCCCTCACGCGCCCACGTTCCACGCGTCGATCCGCCATCGTGCCGGCACCGGTGCGCCCGACACCGACGATGCCTCCGCGAGCTGCGCCCAGTGGCAGTTCTCCAGTCCCCACAGCACCTGCTGGGCCTGCATCTGGTCCAGCCCGACGAGCGAGGCGACTCCCGCTCGGGCCGCGACTCCGTGGCATACGACGACCGCCACGCGCCCCGGCGACAGCACCGCCACCACGTCGTCGAGCGCGGCTCGCACCCGGAGTGCCAGCTCGGCTACGGTCTCGCCGGTCCGGCCGCGCCGCACATCCTCGCCCCGCCCCATGGCCGCCAGCAGGTCCGGATCCCGCCGCCGGACGTCGGCCGACGTGCACCCCTGCCACTCGCCTACGTGCACCTCCCGCAACCGGGGGTCGACGGTGACCGGCAGGCCGGCCGCCCGACCCACCTGTTCGGCCGTGACGAGAGCCCGCACCAGATCGGAGGTCACGATCAGCTGCGGGTCGTACGCCGCCAGGACCGGAGCCGCCTTCTCGGCCTGGGCCAGGCCGATCGGCGACAGCTCGGAGTCCCGATGGCCCTGCCAGACACCACTGGCGTTGTCGAGCGTCTCGCCGTGCCGGACGACGACCAGCCTGCGGGTCCCGGCGTCGGTCATCTAAGGAGCACCCGCTCAGGAGGTCCGGACCGAGGCCAGGTCGATCTCAGGGCAGTCCTTCCAGAGCCGTTCGAGCTGGTAGAACTCGCGCTCCTCGGCGTGCTGCACGTGGACGACGATGTCGCCGAAGTCGAGGAGCACCCAGCGTCCCTCGCGAGCGCCCTCGCGCCGGATCGCGCTGACGCCGACGTCCCGCAGCTTGTCCTCGATCTCGTCGACGATGGCGCCCACCTGGCGCTCGTTGTTCGCCGAGGCGATGACGAAGACGTCGGTCAGGGCGAGCTGCTCGCTCACGTCGATGGCCATGACGTCCTGGGCGATCTTGTCCTCCGCGGCCAGCGCGGCCACGCGGGCCAGCTGCAGCGCTCGGGGTGTTGCAGGCACGTAACTCCTAGGTGGTGGCGACCACACGGGCCGACATCGAGGGGTGTTCGGGGGGCAGCGCTCCCCCAGGGTCCGCGTAGAGGCGGTACTTGGTGATGTACTGGACGACCCCGTCCGGGACCAGGTACCAGACCGGCTGGCCGTCCTCCACCCGGGCGCGGCAGTCGGTCGAGCTGATCGCCATGGCCGGGACCTCCATGAGCGTGATCCGCTCGGTCGGCAGCCCTTTGTCCGACAGCTCATGACCGGGCCGGGTCACGCCGACGAAGTGGGCCAGTCGCCACAGCTCGTCGACGTTCTTCCAGGTGAGGATCTCGGCCAGGGCGTCGGCCCCGGTGATGAAGAACAGCTCGGCCTCGGGATCCGCCTGGTGCAGCTCGCGCAGCGTGTCGATGGTGTAGGTCGGCCCGTCCCGGTCGATGTCGACGCGGCTCACGGTGAAGCGCGGGTTCGACGCCGTCGCGATGACGGTCATGAGGTAGCGGTGCTCGGCGGCGCTGACCTCGCTGTCGGCCTTCTGCCACGGACGTCCGGTCGGCACGAACACGACCTCGTCAAGCCCGAACCGGGCCTGCACCTCGCTCGCCGCCACGAGGTGGCCGTGGTGGATGGGGTCGAACGTGCCACCCATCACGCCGAGTCGGCGGCTCAGTGGGTCACCCGTGGTGCTCCGCGTCGTTGCTGGGACCGCGCTGCGGCACCTTCGCGGCGGTGTTGCGGAAGGTCCAGAGCACAGCCAGCCCGATGAGGAAGGCGACGAACGCGATGATCCCGTAGGCGATCGGAGGCATCGGCAACGACCCGTGCTGCTCCTCGGCACTGACGAGTCCGGTCACGACGACGGGCAGGGCGCTCGCTGGCATACGCACAGCGTAACGCGCGCTCACCGCAGCGCTCTGGTAGGCGATGCGCACCCCTCCGTCGCGAGTCAGGCCGGCTCCGCCCAGGCCGGCAGCGGCGCCAACGGGAGGTCCACGGCCTTGGCGCACCACGACGGACCGATGGTCGCCCATGGCTCCTCGGCGCGGGCGATGGCCCCCACCACCGCGTCGCAGGAACGCCGGGCGGCAACGACGACCTCTGGCGGATACCCGTACTCCACCTGGTGCTCGGCGAACTCGTCCTCGTCGTCGACCAGGAGGGTCCCGTCCCAGGCCTGCACGACGTCGAGGTCGAGGTCCACCGCCCGGACCGTGTCGCCGTCCCACCACGGCCGGTCAGTGACATCCACATAGATCGCCGTCGGGACCCCATGCCCGTTGAACGACGCGACGAAGTCCGCATCCCTGGGCACGAGGAAGGCGCACTCCGCGTCGGTCCGCGTCGTCCAGCCAGGGCGCCGCATCGGCATACCGGCGGGCGATCCCAGCCAGTCCCCGAACCGGTCGGACCCGAGGTAGCGCAGGTCCATCTCCCAGTGCGGGCGGCCGCCCCACTTGGCGAAGCGCACCGGCACGACGTCCCCCCGTTCCACGCCGTCAACCTATCCACCGCTTCGGGTAACACAATGAGCACGTTTCATGGCCGCCGAACATCGGGCGCACAGCGGACCGAGGGCCGCGGCCGTAACCTGGAAGACATGCATCCGGTGTTATCCGTGGTCATCCCCATGTACAACGAGGAGGACGTGCTGCCCCTGCTCGTCAACCGGCTGCGACCGGTTCTGGACGACCTCGACGCCACCTACGAGGTGCTCGCGGTCGACGACGGGAGCACCGACCTGACGCCGGCGATCCTTCAGCGCATGCACCGGGAGTGGGACCGGCTGCGGGTCGTCCGGCTGCGCGCGAACGCCGGCCACCAGGCCGCCATCTCAGCCGGCCTGCAGCGGGCCCGTGGCGACTTCATCGTCACGATCGACGCCGACCTCCAGGACCCGCCCGAGGTCATCGCCGGGATGCTGGCCAAGGCCCGCGGCGAAGGCGTCGACGTCGTCTACGGCGTCCGCACCGACCGCTCGACCGACTCGTGGTTCAAGCGCACCACGGCCAAGACCTTCTACACGACGATTCGCACGATCTCCGGCAGCGAGGCGATCAGCGACGCCGGCGACTTCCGGCTGATGTCGCGAGCGACCGTCGACGCCATCAACGACCTGCCCGAGCACAACCGTGTGCTGCGGTTCATCGTGCCGGCGCTCGGCTTTCCCTCCGACGTCGTCGAGTACCGCCGCGATGAACGGGCCGCCGGCGCGTCGAAGTACCCGTTCTTCAAGATGCTCAAGCTGTCGCTGGACGCGGTGACCGGGTTCTCGATGGCGCCGCTGCGGCTGGCCACGTTCCTCGGTCTGGGCGGCGGCGTCCTCGCGGTCCTGCTCGCGCTCTACGCGATCGTCGCCGGGGTCAGCGGGCACACCGTCGCCGGTTGGACGTCCACGGTGCTCATCGTGTCTTCGGTGGGCGCCGCGCAGCTGCTGTGCCTAGGTCTGCTCGGCGAATACATCGGCCGGATGTACACCCAGATGCAGGGCCGTCCGACCTACTTCATCGCCTACGACTCCCTCACCGCCACGAAGGGCCGGCACGGACCGACCGACACCCCGCTGCCCCCCGACGCGCGGCTCGTCGCGGGCAGCCCGCCACCGTCCGCGGGCACGCCGGACATCACGCCGGACATCCGGTATGCGTCGGATGAAGTCGATGCCACGCCTGCGCCGTCAGTGCCCGATACCTCCGAGCGGCCAGAGGTCGCCCGCCCCGAGCCGGTCGCGCCGGAACCGGTCAACGCGTCAGCCGCTCGGGTGCGCCGTGACGAGAAGGCTCACGCCGGGGAGCTGCTTGACCGGTAAGTAGCGCTCCGCCGTGATGATCGCGGTCAGCGCGGTGTTGACGACCGGGTGCAGGTCGTCGAGGTCGCTGCCGCTCGACTTCTTGCGGCGCATCGCGACGACGGGCCGCAAGAGGACGTTCCAGGACGTCATCCGAGCGATCTCGAACCCGCCCCGTTGCAGCACCTCGGAGAGGCTCTCGCGCGTGTAGCGGCGGACGTGGTCGACGGCGACGTCGTGGTCCGACCAGAGCCGGGGATCGGCCGGCACCGCGATGAGCAGGGTTCCGTCAGGGCGGAGGACGCGACGGATCTCGGCGACCGCGAGGTCGTCCTCCTCGATGTGCTCCAGGATGTCGAAGGCCACGACCAGGGTCAGCGACCCGTCGGCCAACGGCAGGTAGCGAGCGTCGGCCCGGACGGCCGCGAGCCCGCGCTCGTGGGCGACCTCCGCTCCGTCCGGTCCGTACTCCATGGCCACCGGGGTCCAGCCGAGGTCACGCAGCACCCGCGTGTTGCCACCGCCGGCCGCGCCGATGTCGAGGGCCGGGCCCGGGGTGACGCCGGCGAGCGCCTTGGCCAGCAGGTGACGGCGCTCGCGGTACCACCAGTGGGTGTCCTCGAGGGCGGCCAGCTTCCGGACCTCCGTGCTCTCCACGGTCGGTCATCATGCCAGCGGGGCCGCCGGCGCAACGAATCCGTCCGCCCGGCGTCAGGTGCGGATCTGGCCGTCGCCCTCCACGACCCACTTCGTCGTGGTCAGCTCGGGGAGAGCCATCGGACCCCGAGCGTGCAGCTTCTGCGTCGAGATCCCGATCTCCGCTCCGAATCCGAACTCGCCGCCGTCGGTGAACCGGCTCGAGGCGTTGACCATGACCACCGCCGCGTCGACCTCGGCCGTGAACCGCCGCGCCGCTGCTCGGTCCTCGGTGACGATGACCTCGGTGTGCTGCGTGCCGAACCTGCGGATGTGGTCAAGCGCCGCGTCGAGGTCTGGGACGGTCCGGACGCTCATGTCGAGCGAGTACCACTCGGTGCGGAAGTCGTCGTCGGAAGAGAGCGCGTATGCGGCGCCGGCCGCCTCCGCGTGCTCCTCGAGCTCGGGACCAGCGTGGACGACGACGCCCGCGGCGCCGAGAGCCGCCAGCACCTTGGGCAGGAACGCGTCGGCGACGGCCTCGTGGACGAGCAGGGTCTCCGCGGCGTTGCAGACGCTGGGCCGCTGGGCCTTGGCGTTGACGACGATGCTCTCTGCCAGGTCGAGGTTGGCGCGGGCGTCGACGAAGACGTGGTTGACGCCGATCCCCGTCTCGATGACGGGCACTGTCGACTCGGTGACGACGGTCTGGATGAGGTTCGCACCACCCCGTGGGATGACGAGGTCGACGAGCCCGCGGGCGGTCATGAGCGCCCGGGCGGCGTCGTGCCCGCCACCGTCGAGCAGGCATACCGAGTTCGCGTCGATGCCTTGCGCCGCAAGGGCTTCGCGCATGACGCCGACCAGGGCTCGGTTGCTGGACGCCGCGGCCGACCCGCCGCGCAGGATGACGGCGTTGCCGCTCTTGAGGGCCAGGGCCGCGGCGTCGACCGTGACGTTGGGGCGCGCTTCGTAGATCATCCCGACGACGCCCATGGGCACGCGAATCTGGCGGATCTGGAGGCCGTTGGCCAGGCTGGACCCACGGACGACCTCACCCACCGGGTCGGGCAGCGCGGCGATCTCGCGGACCGCCTGTGCGATCGCGTCGATCCGGCGTTCGTCGAGGGTAAGGCGGTCGAGGAGCCCATCGGACAGGCCGCTGTCCCGCCCCCGCTGTAGGTCCTCGGCGTTGGCCGCCACTATCTCGTCGATGGCGCCGACCAGTGCATCGGCGATCGCCTGCAGTGCCTCGTCCTTGGCGGTCCGCGGCAGCAGGGCGAGCTGTCGGGCGGCGCGGCGGGCACCGTCGGCGAGCCCCGTCACCTGCTCGACGGCAGCAGGGTCGATCGTCTCGGCGGCCATGTCCCCAGCGTACGGCGCGGCGGACATCACGAGCCCAGCAGGACCATGTCGTCGCGGTGGATGACCTCGCGCTCGTACTGCGGGCCCAGCTCGCGCGCCAGCTCGTGCGTCGACCGACCGAGCATCGCAGGGAGCTCGTCGGACGAGTAGTTCACCAGGCCGCGCGCCACCGGGTGGCCCTCGGCGGAGCAGACGTCGACCGGGTCGCCCTCGTCGAATCGGCCCTCGACCCCAGTGATTCCCGCTGGCAGCAACGACTTTCGTCGATCAACGACGGCCTTGACCGCGCCGGCGTCGAGGAGGACCCGGCCGCGCGGTTCGGTGGCGTGCGCGAGCCAGAGCAGCCGGGACGCGCGCCGGGATCCGGTCGGCGTGAACAGCGTGCCGACGTCCTGCCCGGCGAGGCCTTCGCGAGCGTGGTCCGCGGACGTGAGCAAGGTCGTCACGCCGGCCGCGGTGGCGATGCCGGCCGCCTCGAGCTTGGTGGCCATCCCGCCGGTCCCGATCCTGGACGCGGATCCCCGGACGATGACCTCGGCGAGGTCCGCGGCTCCGGCGACCTCGGGGATCCGCCGGGTACCCGGCCGGTGAGGCGGACCGTCGTAGAGGGCGTCGACGTCGGACAGCAGCACGAGGGCGTCGGCGTGGATGAGATGGGCCACCAGCGCCGCCAGCCGGTCGTTGTCGCCGAACCGGATCTCGTGGGTCGCGACGGTGTCGTTCTCGTTGATGACCGGGATGACGCCGAGCGACAGCAGCCGTTCGAGGGTGCGGCGCGCGTTGGAGTAGTGCGTCCGGCGGGTGACGTCGTCGGCCGTGAGCAGCACCTGTCCGACGGTGAGGTCGTGAGCGCCGAAGGCGTGCTGGTATGCGGCGACGAGCGCGCCCTGCCCCACGCTGGCCGCCGCCTGCTGGGTGGCCAGGTCCCGCGGACGCCGGAGCAGGCCGAGTGGTGCCAGGCCGGCGGCGATCGCGCCTGAGGAGACGAGCACCACCGAGCTGCCGGCGTGCCGCCGCGCCGCGAGGACGTTCACGAGCGCCAACAGCCGCGCGGCGTCGAGCCCGCCGTCCGGTCCGGTCAGCGAGGAGGACCCCACCTTGACGACGAGCCGGTCCGCGGACGCGATGGCAGCCCTCGACGACACGGGCAGCGAGTCTATTGAGCCGCGGCCACGACGCGGGTCCGGGCGCGGTCCTCTCGTGACGCTACGCTCCGAGATCAGCGCGGCCGGCGTTTCGACGGGAGGGGTGACGCCATGGCGCTGCTCATGCTGGTCGCCACCGTGTGGGCCGTCGCGCAGCTGACCGTCCTCGCCTCGTGGTCCCGAACCGTCCGGTTCTCCACACTCCTCCTCGTCGTCGCGTTTGGGGCCTACGCCTGCGGAGTCGCGGCGGTGGTCGTGCAGTGGGGCTGGACGCGGCTGTTCTCCGCGCTGACGCACACCTCACTTTCCAGTCTCGTCGACACCGCCTCCTACACCGTCGATCCGGTGATCGAGGAGGTCGTCAAGGTCCTGCCGCTCGCCCTCGTGGGCGTCCTCCTGGCGCGAGTGAGTCGACAGCTCGGGTTCACCGACTACCTGCTCGTCGGGGCGGCCACGGGTGCGGGCTTCGGCCTCTTCGAGTCGCTGATGCGGTTCGGTTCCGTTTGGGCGCTGACGACGTCCGTCGACGACGGATATCTCGTCCAGGCGTCGTTGGGCGGGTCGGTCGTCGTGCCGCGGATCGGCACCACCCTGATGTCGTGGTTACCGGAACCGACCAGCACCGAAGCGATCCTCGGCCCCGCGACCGGCGGCATCTCCCATCTGGCCTGGACGGCGCTCGCCGGCGCCGGAATCGGATGGTTCTGGCGCCGCACCGGCGCTCGGAGATGGTGGGGCGTGGTCCCGGTCGCCTACGCCTGCGCCGACCACATGCTCTACAACTACGTCGTCATCAGCAGCACGGTCAGCGGCCCGCTGGCCCCTGTGAACGCCGTCGTCAGCTGGGTGCACCAGCGACTCGGGTTCTTCGTGCTCGCCGGCCTGGTCACGGCCGTCATCGTCGACCGCCTCACCCTGGCCTCCGGACGCGAGGCGCACCCCGAGCTCCTCCTCGCGGGAGAACGCACGGACGGGCTCGAGGTCCGTCCGTTGTGGGTGTTCGCGCGGGTGGCGCCGCCATGGACGGCGCTCGTCTCCGGGCGGTTCGTCCTGAGCCGTCGGGCGGCGCTGTATGCGTCTGCGCTCGACCCTGCCGACAACCGACTCGTCGATCTCGTCGCCCGGACCCGCGCGCAGATGGACTGGGCGAGGGACCCGGCTCGCTGGGCGCAAGCGACCCGGAATGTGCCCCGCACGCCGGGCGCGCTATTGGCGACGGTCGGCCGGCTGCTGCGCGACTGGCGGGTCCTGGTCTGGCTGGTCGTTCTGGTTCCTGCGCTGCTCTACCTGGTGGTCGGCGGGTTCCCCGCCACCCTCGTTCTGCAGGGGGTGTTCCGGACGTCGGGGGGGTCATGGCTGGTGCTCGCCTGCACAGCGGCCGGAATCGTCCTCCTGGTCCTTCAACTGGTCCCGATGATCCGAAGCCGGGCTGCCGCCCTGGCCGTGCCGGCGGGTGAGACGGTCGGTCGGTACTGCGTTCAGATCGGCACGGGCGCCGGCGCCCTCGCCGCCGGCGTGGTTCTGGCCGCCGCCGCGTTGATCGGCGGTCG
>DATLPT010000225.1:0-8747 GCA_035535635.1 Lapillicoccus sp.
GCCGGCAGGGTCGACTTCAGCGCGGTGTAGACGGCGTCCGGATCCTGCGACGGGGCGGTGCCCTTCAGGAAGGTCAGCAGCGACCCGGTGTACTCCGGGACGATGTCGATCGAGCCGTCCTGGAGCGCCTTGATGTAGACGTCGCGGCTGCCGATGTTCGGCTTGGACGTGACCGAGACGCCCTTGGCCTTGATGGCGCCCGCGTAGATCTCGCCGAGCACCTGGGACTCGGAGAAGTCGGCCGAGCCGACCGTGATGCTGCCGCCACCACCAGCCGAGCCGGTGCTGCCGCCACCACCTCCTGCGGGTGGTGCGGTGGGGTTGTTGTTCGCGCCGCAGGCGGCGAGCGCGAGCGCGGCGACGGCGGTCGCCCCGGTCAGGAGGATCCTGCGCTTCATACAAGTGCTTCTCTCTGCTCGTCGGCACGGTCTGTGGGAGAGGCGGTTTCCGTGGCGGCGTCGCCACGGGCCGTGGTGGAGACAACCGGGCGGTTGCCCGGGGTGTTCCTGAACTTCCCGGAGAGACCCGGGGAGACTGCGAAGCGTTGCACCAGCGCGATGAGGCCGTCCAAGAGCAACGCGAGGAGAGCGACGAGGATCGCCCCGCTGGTCATCTCGGCGTAGTCGCTGACACTGAGCCCGTCGATGAGGTAGCGGCCCAACCCGCCGAGACTGATCGACGCCGCGATCGTCGCGGTGGCGATCACCTGGAGGGTGGCACTCCGGAACCCCGAGAGCATGAGCGGCAGCGCGCACGGGATCTCGACCTTGCGCAGGACCTCGCCGCCACGCATACCCATGCCCTTGGCCGCGTCGCGGGCGGCCGGGTCGACCCCTTGGATGCCCGCGTAGGTGCCGGACAGGATCGGAGGGACTGCGAGCAGGATGAGCACGATGACGCTCGGGATGACATAGGCGAGGCTGCTGGCGATCTTCGGACCGAGCCAGAGGGCGACGGCGAAGAGCAGGCCGAGGCTGGGCACCGCGCGGAGCGAGTTGGCCAGGCTGACCGTCCACTTGGCGCGGCCGGAGTGGCCGACCATGATGCCGAGCGGGATGGCGATGAGGGCCGAGATGAGGAGGCTGATCCCGGAGTAGATCAGGTGCTCGAGGATCCGCTGCGGGATGCCGTTCGGCCCCGTCCAGTGGGTGGGGTCGGTCAGCCAGGTGCCGATCTGGTTCAGCATGTCGTCACCTCACTTCACCTCGCCACCCGCTGCCACGGCGTTACCACCCAGGCGCCCGCGCGGATCACCGTGTCGAAGAGCAGCGCCAGGAGGACGCAGCCGACGATGCCGACGGCGATCTCGGTGGGGAAGGTGCGCTGGTAGCCGTCGGTGAGGTAGTAGCCGAGCTGCGGGAAACCCACGAGCGACGCGACGCTGACGATGCTGACGTTGCTCACCGCAGCGACGCGCAAGCCTGCGGCGATGACCGGGATCGCCAGCGGCAGGTCGACCCGCAGCAGCCGACGCACACCGGTGAAGCCCATCGCTGTGGCCGCCTGCCGCGTCGACTCCGGGACCGCACCGAGACCGTCAGCAACCGTGCGGACCAGCAGCGCCAGTGTGTAGAGCGTCATCGCCACGTAGACGTTGAGCGTGTCGAGGATCCGCGTGCCGAGGATCAGCGGCATGAGGATGAAGAGGGCCAGGCTGGGGATCGTATAGAGCAGGCCGCTGCCCGCGATGAGGACGCCGTGGAGCTTCGTGTAACGGCGGGCCGCCCAGCCCAGCGGGAGGGCGAGGAGCAGTCCGACGATCAGCGGGATGCCGGCCAGCAAGGTGTGCTGCCCGGCATACCAGAGGATGTCGCCGAGATGGTCGGCGACCCAGCTCACGAGGCGTCCTGCCGCTCGTAGCGGTCCTCGTCGGCGTCGTCCGGGCGCTCGACGCGCTCGATGGCCGACAGGACCTGGTCGGCGTGGACAGTACCGGCCAGGGCACCGTCGTCGTCGACGAGGACCCCGCGGCGCGACGGGGACGAGAGCGCCGCGTCGAGCACCGCGCGAAGCGGGCCGTGGAGCCGGGCGACCGTGCCGCCGCGGTGCAGCATCTCCCGGTCGACCTCACGGCCGAGGCGGTGGGGTTCGACCCAGCCGAGCGGCTTGCGGTCGTCGTCGACCACTAGGAGCCAGCCGTCGCTGCTGGCGGCCCGGGCTTGGTCGGGCGTCGCGCCGAGGCCGACGGTCGGTTCGTCGGCGAGCGCGAGGTCGGGCGTGTCGTGGAAGCCGAGTGCGCGGTAGCCACGGTCGCGGCCCACGAACCCGGCCACGAAGTCGTCCACCGGATGAGCGAGCAGGTATGCGGGATCGGACACCTGGGCGAGCTTCCCCCCGACGCGGAGGACCGCGACCTGGTCACCGAGCTTGATCGCCTCGTCGATGTCGTGGGTGACGAACACGATGGTCTTGCCGAGCTCGCCCTGGAGGCGGAGGAACTCGTCCTGCAGCTGCTCGCGGACGATCGGGTCCACGGCGGAGAACGGCTCGTCCATGAGCATGACCGGGGGGTCAGCGGCCAGCGCGCGGGCGACGCCGACACGCTGCTGTTGGCCGCCGGAGAGCTGGCTCGGGTAGCGCCTGGCGAACGCGGGGTCGAGGCCGACGCGTTCGAGCAGCTCCATCGAGCGCTCTCGGGTCTTCTTCTTGTCCCAGCCGAGGAGCTCGGGGACGGTGCCGACGTTGTCGACGACGGTGCGATGGGGAAAGAGGCCGGCGGCCTGGATGACGTAGCCGATGCCGCGGCGCATCTCCGCGGCGTCCATCCTTCCGGTGTCCTGGTCGTCCAGCCAGATGGTGCCCGACGTGGGTTCGATCATCCGGTTGACCATGCGCAGCGTCGTGGTCTTGCCACAGCCGGACGGTCCGACGAGAACGGTGATCTGGCCGGTGGGCGCCTCGAGGGTGAGGTGGTCGACCGCAGTGGTCCCGCCGGCATACTGCTTCGAGACGTCGTCGAAGCGAATCATGGCCTCGACCCTAAGCGAGACCGCTGACAAGTGCGCTCGGTGGTCGGCTTCCCCCCGATAACGGTGCGTTATACCTCGGTCGTGTGGAAGTTCTTGAAGCTGCGGCTGGCGGTGGGACCCCGCTGGCCCTGGTAGTGCGAGCCGTAGGCGTCCGACCCGTAGGGCTTCTCGACGGCGCTGGACAGCCGGAAGAAGCAGAGCTGGCCGACCTTCATGCCGGGCCACAGCTTGATCGGCAGGGTGGCGACGTTGGAGAGCTCGAGCGTGACGTGGCCCGAGAAGCCGGGGTCGACGAACCCGGCCGTCGCGTGCGTCAGGAGGCCGAGGCGCCCGAGACTGGACTTGCCCTCGACGCGCGCGGCGATGTCGTCGGGAAGGGTGACCGTCTCGACGATGGAGCCGAGCACGAACTCGCCGGGGTGGAGGATGAGCGGCTCGCCGGTGGCGACCTCCACAAGCCGGGTCAGGTCCGGCTGGTCCTCGGCGGGGTCGATGTAGGGGTACTTGTGGTTGTCGAACAGGCGGAAGTACTTGTCGAGCCGCACGTCGACGCTGGACGGCTGCAGCATCGCGGGGTCCCAGGGGTCGAGGACTACCCGCCCACCCTCGATCTCGGCGCGAAGATCGCGGTCGGAGAGCAGCACGTGGAGAGGCTAGCGGTTTGGGTATGCTGCCTGTCGCGTTGTCGGGGTGCCCTCGGCAAGCGCCCGCGGGCGTAGCTCAATGGTAGAGCGCCAGCTTCCCAAGCTGGACACGCGAGTTCGATTCTCGTCGCCCGCTCCACACGGTCGAGGCCCGGCATGCGGCAGTTCTGGAGTGGAGTGAAGTTGCTGTGATGGCAGCAACTTCGCTCCACTCGAGCTCCGGTCGAGGAACCGCCCGCGGACTACTTGCCGCGCAGGCCGAACGCGTTGCCGTCCGGGTCGGTCAGCACGCATACCCGCGCCTCCGGAGCGACCTGGCGCGGGGCGTCGCGCTCGGTTGCGCCGGCCGCGAGCAGCTTCTCGCGGGTGCCGTCGAGGTCGTCGACGTCGGCGAAGGCCACCGCGCCGCCGCCCGAACCGGCCGGGTTCAGCGCGACCTCGAACCCGTCGACGTTGTAGCCCACGTAGTACGGCTCGTCGGTATGCGGCTCGCCCAGCAGCGGGGTGTACACGGCCTTGGCGGCGGTCAGGTCGGATACGGGGATGACCAGGCTGCGAATCGGTGAACTCATTGTCGTCTCCTCTTGGTTGAGCGGCCGGAACGGCCGCGCAGATGGCATGGCGGATGGACCGTGGGAGCGGCCCACGACGGTCGGGGGTTCAGCGCAGGTCCTGGATGCGGACCATGTTGCCGGCGGGGTCGCGGAACGCGCAGTCACGGACTCCGTAGTCCTGGTCGATCGGCTCCTGGACCACGTCGGCGTCGCTGGCCTGCAGCCGCTCGAACGTCCCGTCGAGGTCCTCGGTGGCCAGGACGATGCTGGCGTACGTGCCCTTGGCCATCATCTCGCTGATGGCTCGCCGCTCCTCCTGCGTGATCCCGGGCGTGGCCTGGGGCGGATACAGCACGATGGACGTCTCTGGCTGGTCGGGAGGGCCGACGGTGATCCAGCGCATCCCCTTGAACCCGACGTCGTTGCGCACCTCGAACCCCAGCGTGTCGCGGTAGAACGCCAGGGCCGCTTCCGGGTCGTCGTGCGGGAGGAACGTCGAGTGGATCCGAATGTCCATGACCGTCACGCTAGGTGCGGCTCGGCGACTGGCGCTTCTCGATTCCTGATCGGTCTCGTGACCTGCTTCGACACGCACGCCGGTATGCCGGCAGTCGCCTCCGCCGCCTCGCGCCGGTAGGTGCTCGGCGGCACGCCGACCAGCTCGCTGAACCGCGTGCTGAACGTGCCCAAGGACGAGCAACCGACGGCGAAGCAGACCTCGGTCACGCTGAGGTCGCCGCGGCGCAGGAGTGTCATCGCGCGCTCGATGCGCCGGGTCATGAGGTAGCTGTACGGCGACTCGCCGTAGGCGAGCCGGAACTGGCGGCTGAGATGCCCGGCTGACATGTTGACGCCGCGGGCCAGGGCCTCGACGTCCAGAGGCTGCGCGTACTCCCGGTCGATCCGGTCCCGGACGCGCCGCAGCAGCGCGAGGTCGCGCAGGTGCTGCGTCTCCGCGGGTCGACCGGCCACCTTCGAGATGATGCCACCCCGCCCCAGGTGCGGGCTCCGTCACGGCGTGACGAAGGCAGTATGCAGGTGGGCAGTCGCCAGTCTCGCTCTTCCCGTGCGGGCCGCCACGAGAAGACGCCGCCGGGTGTCGACGGCCACGGCCTGGTCGGCTTCCGAGATGTAAGCCACGTCGGGGTTGGCGAGCTGGACCGCGTGGACCAAGACGTCTCCCGTGACCACGACCTCGTCGTCGTCGTCGTCGGCGGCCACGACGACCGACTGGTGGCCCACGGTGTGGCCCGGGGTGGGGAACACGGCGATGCCGGTGTAGAGCTCGACCGAACCGTCCACCTCGTCCAGCAGCCCAGCACCACTAAGCGGTTCCACCGCGTACGTCCAGATCGTCGTGTCGCCGCGCACCGCCGCCACCTCGGCGGCCTGAACCACGTGCCGCGCGTCGCCGAACACCGGACGGCCGGCGCCGTCGACCACCCCGCCGCAATGGTCCTCGTGGAGGTGGGTGAGCACGACGGTGTCGACGTCGCCGACACGGATGCCCGCCTCGTCCAACGCCTCGACCAGCCGGCCGGGTAGCGGCGCCCACTGGGCCGGGCTTCCTTCCCCGCCGATCCCCACGTCGACCAACATCACCCTGCCTGTGGGACGGCGGATGGCCACGCATCGGAAGTCGAGCGCCCAACGGCCGTCGGGCCCGAAGGCCTGCGCGTCAAGGCGACGAGCCGCCTCCCAGTCCTGGTCGGTCGCCGAGGGAAACGCCTGCCGGCCGGTGGTCGCCAGCACACCGGAGGCGTCGACGACCGAGACCAGCGTGTACGGGCCGACGCGCATCACTCACTCCTCCGGGAGGTGGACGACCCGGTCGATGTGGTCGATGAGCATGCCCAACCGGGCGATGGACGCTCCGGGGTCACCAGAGGGCTCCTCCAGCGCCAGCGTCATCATCACGCCCATCACCGCCGCCGCCCACATCCGCAGATCGGGGTCGTCGACCGGCCGGCCGAGCCGGACGGCAACGGCTTCGGCCAGCAGGTCGCGTGGCCGGGTGAGCTCCATCAACATCCCTCGCCGCAGCTCGGGAACCGACCGGATGAGGTCGTTGCGGACCATCTCCAGCTGCAGGTGCTCGTCTGACATGTCCTGAAAGGCCTCGCTCACTGCGTATTTCAGAGCCGCGAGCGGGGAGAGTTCGGCCGGCGCATCGATCATGATCTGGAACGTCTGCCGGTCCATGAGGTCGGTGAGGACGGTGTCCTCCTTGGCCGGGAAGTACCGGAAGAACGTGCTCGGCGAGACCTCGGCGGCTGCGGCGATCTGCTCAACGGTCGTCTCCGCGTAGCCCTGCTCCCGGAACAGCCGCAGAGCGTGTTCCTGGAGCGCCGCCTTGGTCTTCGCCTTCTTCCGCTCGCGCAGGCTGAGCACCGGCTCAGCGGGTCCCGGGCTCGTCGGCATAGGCCGATTCTGCCGAAACCGGACCGCCGTCGTGGGGGGCCACCACCCGACCGTCCGGCAGGCGGCGCCAGACCATCGCCGCGCCCAGGCCGCAGACCGCCGCACTGACCCACATCGTCGCGGTGAGCCCGCCGACGAAAGCGGAGCGAACCGCATACTCCAGCGACGGCGAAGCCGACTGGACCGCGACGGCCATGCCCGTGGCGACGTTGCGCCCGAGCGCGTCGGACAGCTCGGCCGGGAGGCCGGTGCGCAGGCCGGACCGGTATGCGGCGTTGAGCAGCGCTCCGAGCACAGCGATGCCGGCGACGCTGCCGACCTGCCGCAACACCTGGATCAGGGCGGAACCGGCTGCCGCCCGCTCGCGAGGCAGTGCCGCCAGCGCGCCGTTCTGGCCGCAGAACAGCGCCCCGCCGACGCCGGCCCCGACGAGGATCGTCCAGGCGGCGGTCAACGCATAGCCGCTGTCCACCTCGATCCGAGTGCCAACCAGGAACCCCAGAGCACCCACGAGAAAGCCGCCCACCCCGAGCACCCGGGCCCCGAACCGGGGCAGCAGCACCATGGTCACCCGCAGCCCAACGAAGAGGCCGACGACCATGGGCACCGAGCGCAGGCCGGTCCCGAGCGCGTCCTCGCCGAGAACGCCCCGAAGGTACTGCGGGAGGACGAACATCGCCCCGAAGAAGGCCAGGCTGGCGACCGCAGCGGTCACCGCGCCATATCGGAACGCCGGCTCCCGCCACAGCACCGGGTCGACGACCGGCTCGCATCCGCGGTCGCGGCGCTGCCACCAGACGAACGCGGCGGCAAGGACGCCCGCGGCCACCAGTCCGCCGAGGACCAGCGGGTCGGTCCACCCGCGCTCGGGTCCCTCGATGACTCCGTAGGTGGCGGCCAACAGGCCGAAGGAGGTGAGGAGGATGCCGACGACGTCCAGACGCCGTCCGCGCGAGCCAGTCGTCTCCGGCAGGAAGAGCACCGCCACGAGGGCGAGCGCGATGACCGGGAGGTTGACGACGAACACCGAGCCCCACCAGAAGTGCTGGAGGAGTATGCCCGCGACGATCGGTCCCAGCGGGAGTCCCGCCATCGTCGAGATGCCCAGCAGCGCGATCGCCCGAGTCCGCTCGGCGGCGTCGAAGAGCACGACGACCGACGACATCGCCAGGGGAATGAGGACGGCGGCACCGACGCCGAGCATCGTGCGAGCGGCGATGAGACTGCCGGCGCTCGTCGCCAGCGCACACCACAGGGAGCCGAGGAAGAACACGACCAACCCGACCACGGTCGAGCGCTTGCGCCCGTACCGGTCCCCTAGGAGGCCGGCCGGAAGCAGCAGCGCACCGAGGGCCAGCAGGTAGCTGTCCGCGAACCACTGCAGCTGCGCGTTCGAGGCGTGCAGGCTCACCGCGATGTCCGGGACGGCGACGTTGAGGATCGTCGTGTCGAGGCCGATCACGAGGACGGTCGTCGCGGTCGCGGCGAGCGCCCACCAGCGCCGATCCACGCCATTTTGCGACTCGCTAAAGTTTGATGGTGACATGCTTTTGATAGTGACTCTCACGGACCATGATTGTCAAGAGTGCTGCTCTGAGGTCGGTCCCGTGTGCATTGGGGGACAGCGCTTGCGCGAGTTACTGACGGGTAGCATGATGGGAGTTACCGACGAGTAACCCATCGGAGGAGACCACCCCATGAGCCACTACCGCAGCAACGTGCGCGACCTCGAGTTCGCGCTCTTCGAGGTGTTCGGCCGCGGCGATCTCCTTGGCCAGGGCCCCTACGAGGCGGTCGACGCCGACACCGCGCGCGCCATGCTGCACGAGGTGGCCCGGCTCGCCGAGCACGAGCTGGCCGACAGCTTGCTCGACTCCGATCGCAACCCTCCGGTCTACGACCCCACGACGCATTCCGTGACCATGCCGGAGTCGTTCCAGAAGTCGTATGCCGCCTACCTCGAGTCTGGTTTCTGGGCTATCGACGTTCCGGGCGGCCTTGACGGCACGGTCGTCCCGCCGTCGTTGCGATGGGCGGTCAACGAGCTGATCCTCGGCGCGAACCCCGCCGTCGGCATGTATGCGTCGAGCTTCTCCTTTGCCAAGCTGCTCTACCTGCTCGGCACGGACGACCAGAGGAAGCTGGCCAAGCTCATGGTC
>DATLPT010000226.1:0-3941 GCA_035535635.1 Lapillicoccus sp.
CCGAAGTCGCGGGCCCCGACCCCGAACCGGACGTCGTCGCCGAGCCGCTCGACGCCGGCTCCAGCACCGTCACGCACGCCCCCACGGTGACGTCGGCCAGTGTCGCCGAGGCCGTCGTCGTGAACGTCGTGGAGTTGTTCCAGGTGACCGCGGTCTGGTCGGTGCGGGTCTGCACCTGCATCGTCGAACCGCTCACCGCCGCGACCAGCCCGTTGACCCCGGGCGGCCGCTGCCCGCCGGCCCCGCCACCGGCGGCACCGGTGGGGGCCGGCGTCGAAGCACCGGCGGGAGCGCCCGCGTCTCCCGACCCGCTCGACGGTCCGCACGCCGCGAGGGCCAGCGCGCTGACGACCGCGATTCCCGCGTACGGCAGCGTCCGCACGGCGGCGCGTGGGACCCGGGAAAGGTGAATCAGATTGACAGTCATGGCAGTTCGGTCGCTTTCGTCATTCACTGCGGAGAGCATCGATAGGAGCGAGCCGCGCGGCTCGTTGGGCGGGGTAAACGCCGGCGACCAGGCCGATGGCGAGCGAGACCACGAGGGCGCCCACGGCCGAGAGGGCCGAGATGGTGACCGGCTGGGAGATGAGGTTCGGCAGGACCGCGGCACCCGCATACCCGACAGCCAGCCCGAGCACCCCGCCGGTCAGCCCGAGCAGGCCGGCCTCGAGGAGGAACTGGCGCAGGATGACCGACGGCGTCGCCCCGAGCGCCTTGCGCAGCCCGATCTCACGGATCCGCTCGGTGACCGACACGAGCATGATGTTCATGACGCCGATTCCCCCGACGAGCAAGGAGATTGCCGCGATTCCGCCGAGGAGCACGGTGAGGACGTGTTCGGTATTGGTCGCGGTCTCGACGAGGGACTGCTGGCTGCTCAGGGTGAAGTCGGCGTTGTCCGCGGTGACCCCGTGCGAGGTCGACAGGGCACTGGTGACCTCCTGGTATGCGGCCGACAGCGACTTCTGGTCCTTCGCCTGCAGGTAGATCTGCGAGACCGCTTCGGGATTGGTGCTGGTCGAGATCCGCGACGAGTAGGTCGTCATTGGGACGACGACCTGGTCGTCGAGGTTCGTCGACGAGCTGGTGCCCTGGGTGTCGAGGACGCCGATGACCGTGAACTGGGCGCGGTTGACGGTCACCGTCTGGCCGATGGGGTTCCCGCTGAAGAGCTCGCCGGCCGTTGTCGAGCCGAGGACCGCCACCGGGTTGCCGGCGGCGACGTCGGCCTCGGTGAAGAACCGGCCGTCGGTGACCGTCCGCGCCCGGACGGCGAGCCAGGCCGGTGTGGTCCCCACGACCGACGACGTCCACGTCTCTGACCCTGCCGCCAGGGCCTGGTTTGACGTCGAGGCAGGGGCGACGGCGGCCACGTCGGGTGCGATCGCCGGATCGGCCAGCATGTCGGCGTCACCGACGGTGAGGGTCGTCGCCGAGCCCTGGCCGCCACGGAAGCCCGACGACGACGTCGTGCTGCCCGGCGTCACGATGAGCAGGTTGGAGCCCAGCGCGTTGATGGCGCTGGCGACCCGCTCCTGCGCGCCCTGGCCGAGCCCGACGGTGAGCATCACGGCGGCGATCCCGATGAGGATGCCGAGCATGGTGAGCACCGACCGCATCCGACGGGCCAGGATCGCCTCGTATGCCGTCCGGAAGCTGTCCGCCCAGGTCACCGCTCGACCTCGTCCGGGTGTTCCCAGAGGGGTATGCGGGTGGTCGCCGCCAGCGCCTCGGTCGCCGCCACTTCCTCCTCGTGCGAGTGGTAGAGGTGGCCGTCGCGGATGAGCACTGTTCGTCCCGCCTGCCGGGCTACGTCGCGCTCGTGGGTGATGAGGACGATCGTTCGCCCTTGCTGGTGCAGCTCGGCGAACAGCGAGAGCACGTCGAGGGTGGACGCCGTGTCGAGGTTGCCGGTCGGCTCGTCGGCGAGGACGAGGTCCGGGTCGGTGACCAGGGCGCGGGCGACCGAGACTCGCTGCTGCTGGCCGCCGGAGAGCTCACCGGGCCGGTGGTCGAGCCGGTCACCGAGGCCGACCCGCTCCAGCGCCTCCGTGGCCCGGCGCCGCCGCTCGGCTCGCGGCACGCGCGCATACACGAGGGGGAGCTCCACGTTGCGCTGGGCGGTGAGCGCGGGAAGCAGGTTGAACTGCTGGAACACGAAGCCGACCCGGCGGTTGCGGACGTCCGCCAGGTCCTCCTCGTCCATGACTCCGACATCGACGCCGGCCAGGCGATACGTGCCGGAGGTGGGGACGTCCAGGCAGCCGAGGATGTGCATCAGGGTCGACTTCCCTGATCCCGAGGGCCCCATGACCGCGAGGTAGTCGCCCTCGGCGACCACGAGGTCGATGCCGCGCAGCGCCTCGACCTCGACGGCGCCCGTGGCGTAGGTCTTGCGAACGTCTATCAGCTCCAGGATCGGCGGCGGCTCCGCCGCCGCCTGACCTTCGTCCGGTGCCTGTGGCTCGGTCAGGTCGTCGAGGGAGACGGTGGACATCAGCCGCCTCCCGGTCCGGCCGGGGCGCCTCCGGGAGCCTGGCCCGGGGCCTGACCGGGCACCTGGCCAGGGCGTGCTCCGCCGAAGCCACCCGAGCCGCCCCCAGTCCCCCCGAAGCCGCCGGTCCCGCCGCGCGTGCCGCCCGTGCCATTGCTGCCGTTGGTGCCGCCGGTGCCGTTGCCGGTGGTGGTCCGGGCGGTCCGCGCCGTGACTACGACCTGGTCGCCCGCGTTCAGTCCTGAGGTGACCTGCGTGGTCGTGCCGTAGACGGCGCCGACCGTGACCGGCGTCGACACCTGCTGGCCGTCCTTCATCTGGTAAACGACGGTCTGCCCGTTCTCCCCGTGGATCGCCGCGGTCGGCACGGTCAGGACGTCGGGCACCTGCTTGACGGTGATGACGACGGAGGCGGTCGTCCCCGCATACACGCCGGTGGGCGAGCCGGTGACCGCGATGGTGACGGGAAACGTCGAGGTACCGCCGCTGGTCGTCCCGATGACGCCGACCGTCGAGATCGTCCCGAAGATCGGCTGCGTCGCGCCGGTGGGGGTGATCGTCGCCTGCAGGCCGCTCTTCAGCTTGGCGAGGTCGGAGGCTCCCACCGTGGCGTCGACGACCCAGGCGTTCGTCGCGATGACGACGACGTGGGCCGAGGCGGCGGACGAGGTCGTGCCGGTTGCATTCGACCCCGAGCCACCCGAGCCGCCCGACCCGCCGCCTGCGCCCGAACCCGAGCCGTTCGAACCGCTGGTCGTCCCCGCCGAGCTGGAGCCGCCCGCGACCTGGTCGCCCACGGCGACGTTGACGGCGGCCACGGTGCCGGCGATCGACGACGTCAGCGAGGCCTGGCCGAGCGCTTCCTGGGCGGCGGTCACCTTGCTCTGCGCCGAGGTGACCTGGGCGTTGGCCGACGCGATCTGACCGGAGTTGGCGGCAGCCGTCGCCGCGGTCAGCTGGGCCTGCGCTGCGGTGAGCTGCTGCTGCGCGAGGGTGAGCGCCGACTGGAGGCTGGTCGGGTCGATCGTCGCGAGTGTCTGACCGACGGCGACCGGGTCGCCCACCTTCACGTCGACCGCCGTCACCTTGCCGCTCTGGGCGAACGTGAGATTCGCCTGGTTGGCCGGCTGGATCGTGCCGGTCGCGGACACCGTCTCCTTGACGGTCTCGGTCGTCGCCGCCACGAGCTCGGTGGTGACCGCATTCCCGGCCGTGCCGCTCGACCGGTGCAGGTACAGCCAGGTGCCGGCGGCGGCCGCGAGGACGACCAGCGCCGCCAGGACCGCGACGACCGTCCGGCGGCGGCGCCGACGTGAGGTCGACGCCTCGGCCCGGTCCGTCCTCCGACTCTCGCGAGTCGCCTCGCTGGCCGTCTCGTTGGCCACGTGCACGCACCCACCTGCCTTCGCCAGGGTCCGGTGGCGCCGGGCCTCGTCACGACGTGCGG
>DATLPT010000227.1:0-8155 GCA_035535635.1 Lapillicoccus sp.
CGCACCTGGTCTCCGACCGTCGGACCGTAGAGCGCCGCGTACCGCTCTCGGTCCAGGTCAACCATCGAGCCACCCTTCCTGCTCGCTCTTTACCTGGATGCCCGGGACCCGGCGCTCGCCCCGCAGGGTGACCGCGGCGACGCGACGCGAGGCGCCTGGTTCGAAGCGCTGCGAGGTTCCGGACGGGATGTCGAGCCGGAAGCCGTGGGCCGCCTCGCGGTCGAACTCGAGGGCGGAGTTCGCGTCCGGCAGGTGCAGGTGCGAGCCGACCTGGACCGGCCGGTCGCCGGCGTTGACGATGACCAGCTCGACGCGCTCGTCCTCGCGCCGGTCGGCGTTCAGCGTGATCGTGCCTGGAGCGACGCGGATTGCGCCGGGGCCGCTACTGCGCGCGGACATCGGGCCTCCTCAGGCGATCGGCTCGTGGAGAGTGACGAGCTTGCGACCGTCGGGAAACGTCGCCTCGACCTGCACCTCGATGAGCATGTCGGCCACGTCCGGCATGACCTGGTCGCGGCTCAGGACGGTGCGACCGGACTCCATCAGCTCGGCGACCCCGGCGCCATCGCGGGCCCGCTCGATGACCCACGTGCTGAGCAGCGCGACGGCCTCGGGGTAGTTGAGGCGCAGGCCCCGGTCGAGGCGGTCGCGGGCGACCATGCCGGCGACGGCGAGGAGGAGCCTCTCGGTGTCCGACGGGGTGAGGTGCATCCGACCGCCTTCGAAGGTAGGCGGGACAGGGACGAACCGGTCATCGCATCTAGGTCAGCGGTGACCGGTGAGCCGCCACGTTGCGGGGAACAGACCGGCGGCGACCGCGACCTTGATCGCGTCGCCGAGAAGGAACGGCACGACCCCGAGGGCCAAGGCCCGCGGGAACGACAGATGCGCCACCGCCATCAGCCACGGCACGCCGACGGCGTAGATGACGAGGTTGCCGATGACCATGACCCCCGCCGTGCGGACGATGCCACGCGTGGCCCCTCGTTCCGCGAGCCGGCCGACGACGGCGGCAGCCAGGACGAACCCGATGACGTACCCGAACGACGCGCCACCCCATCCGGAGGAGTGGTTCGAGAACACCGGTGCGCCGAGGACGCCGGCCATGAGATAGAGCAACATCGACAAGGTGCCACGGATTGTGCCGAGCGCCGCTCCGGTGAGGAGGACGGCGAAGGTCTGCAGGGTCACCGGGACCGGCGTGAACGGCAACGGGATTGACACCTGCGCCGCCAGCGCCGTGAAGGCGGCGCCACCGACGACCAGGAGCGCGTCACGTACGAGACCGCCGGGGATGACGTCGCCGAGGACGCGCGGCGCGGTCAGGCTCATCGACATGGGGGTGACGCTAGCGGATGGCCCCCCGACCCAGGCATACCCGTCCGGGCTGACGACGCGCATACCGGCTCAAGGGCTGGAGCACCACTACCGGTAGTCGCGGCCGAGGACGTCGGCGAGGTCGTAGGTCACCGGGCGGTCGAACTGCTCCCAGGTGCACGACCGCGGGTCGCGGTCGGGGCGCCAGCGGACGAACTGCGCGGTATGCCGGAACCGTCCGCCCTCGAGGTAGTCGTACCTCGCCTCGACCACCAGCTCGGGACGAAGCGGCACGAAGGACAGGTCCTTACCTGCGTTCCAGCGGCTGCCCCAGGCACGACGCTGGGCCGGCGTCGCCTCGAGATACTGCTCGTGGCCGGCCCAGTCCCAGGGGTGGCCCTCGAAGGTCGTCACGTAGGGCTGCAGCTGGGCGAGCAGCTCACGGCGCCGAGCCATGGGGAACGCGCCGATCACGCCGATCGAGGCGAGCGTCCCGTCGTCGCCGTAGACGCCGAGCATGAGCGATCCCACGGCGTCACGAGAGGTGGTGTGCAGTCGGTAGCCGGCGACGACGCAGTCGGCGGTGCGCACGTGCTTGACCTTGGTCATGACCCGCTTGTCCTGCTGGTACGTCAGGTCCCGCGACTTGGCGATGAGGCCGTCCAACCCGGCGCCTTCCAGCTTCTCGAACCACCGACCGGCGATCGCCACGTCGTCGGTGATCGGGGTGAGGCGGACCGGCGGTGAGGCGGCTGCGAGGGCGTCCTCGAGGCGTCGGCGGCGTTCCGAGAACGGCCGGCCGGTGAGGTCCTCTTCGCCGACGGCGAGGACGTCGAAGACGACGAAGTCGGCCGGAGTCTGCTGGGAGAGCAGCTGGACCCGGCTGGCGGCGGGGTGGAGCCGCAGTTGGAGCGCCTCGAAGTCGAGCGCGCCCCGCTCCGGGTCGACGAGGACGATCTCGCCGTCGACGACGCAGCGCGCCGGCAGGCTTGCGCGGACGGCGTCGACGATCTCGGGAAAGTACCGGGTCATCGGCCGCTCGTTGCGACTGCCGATCTCCACCTCGTCGCCGTCCCGGAACACCACCGACCGGAACCCGTCCCACTTGGGCTCGTACAGCTGGTCAGGAGGTATGCCCGTGCCCACCCTGGCCAGCATCGGCTTGACCGGCGGCATGACGGGCAGGTCCACACCACCATTCTGGCGGGCCGCTCTGATGGTGAGGTCCTGCGTCGGGAAGGGGCGGGTCGGTCACTCACCCCGATGAGTTTCGCCCGCGAGCGGAGTCCCAGGAAGGAACATCGACGGAAACGCCGGAAGGAGCACACGCATGGGCAAGGTCCGTTCGTCGGCGACCATGTCGCTCGACGGGTATATCGCGTTCGACAACAACATGCCTGGACCGCTGTTCGACTGGTACGAGGCCGGCGAAATCGAGGTGACCACGGCGACGCCGGAACTGACGTTCCACCTGACCCAGCAGAGTGCGGAGTACTGGCACCAGGCGATTGAGTCGTCCGGTGCGCTCGTCGTGGGGCGGACGCTCTTCGACGTCACCGACGGCTGGGGCGGCCGCCACCCCATCGACCTCCCGGTCGTCGTCGTCACCCACAACGTCCCGACCGAGTGGGTGGAGCAGCACTACGACGCACCGTTCACCTTCGTCACCGAAGGCGTCTCCGCCGCTGTCGCAAAAGCCAAGGAGATCGCCGGCGACAAGGACGTCGACGTGGCCGCCGGGACGATGGCCACGCAGGCCCTCGAGCTTGGTCTCCTCGACGAGGTCACCGTCGACATCGCTCCGGTCGTGCTCGGTCAAGGCCGGCCGTACTTCGGTCCGCTGGGCATCGACCCGGTGCTTCTCGATGACCCCACAACGGTCATCCAGAGCAACCGAGCGCTGCACCTGGTCTACCCGGTGCGTCGCTGACCAGCGCCACGGGCGAGCAGCGCGCACCAAGCCGCGTAGCCGAGGTAGAGGCCGAGCCAGCCGACGAACCCGGCCATCCCGTACCAGTGCAAGTCCTCCCAGGTGTCCACGCGCGCCAGGATGTCGGGCAACGTCAGAACCCCCAGCGTCATCAGCGCCCCGGAGGCGGCGCCGAGTCGGGCGACGGGAAGCGACAGCTGCCCCACCCGCTTGGCGGTCACGTTGACGGTGACCAGCCAGGCACCGAGCGCCGCAGCGCCGGCAGCCGAGACCATCCCGGAGAGGACCCAGCCCGCCCGGCCGGTGATCACGAGCCACGAGCCGACCACCATGAGCGTGGCGCCGGCACCCGCAGCGGCGACCGCCGATACCGGAACCCGAAATCGCGCGGCGGTCTGGGCGGCCGACACCGCGCTGAGGACTGCGACCAGGGCGTTGGCAAGGTCGTTGAGCGTCCCGAACGGGCCACCAACCGAGTAGTAGACGACCAGCAGGACGATGGCGGCCGGCACGGCGACGGCGATTGCGGCGGCGGTCCTACGCCACGGGGAGCTCGACGTCTTGCGAACCATGTTGAGGGACAAGACGATTCCTCCTCATTCGGGATGATTGCCGGTCGAGCCTGCGACAAGGTACGGGGTGGTCACGCCCTCGTACATGACGTGCGCCACCAGGCCCTCGACGGCGTGGGGGAGGGTGTGGCAGTGGTCGCTCCAGATGCCCGGGTTGTCGGCGACAAACGCCACCAGGAACGACTCACCGGGCTGCACGTCGAGCGAGTCCACCCACCACGGGCTGCCGCTGGCCGGCGTCCCGTCGCGGCTCAGGACGACGACGTGGTGGCCGTGCAGGTGCATTGGGTGCACCTCGTCGGACTGGTTCACGACACGCATCGTCACGACGTCGCCGAGCCGGACCTGGAACATGGGGACGTCGGGGAAGAGGTGGCCGTTGATGGTCCACCAGCTGCCGGGCCGCCCGTCGATCAGGCCGAACCGCCGCCCGATCACATAGTCGAAGACCCGGTCGGGATGTGCAGTGTCGATCCCGGTCGGCTCCAGGCTCCCGTAGGTCATGAGGTCGAGCGATTCCCGAGGCTGGGCCGGCTCGGGAGCCGACGCGGCCGAGCCTCCCGGCGGGACGATCACCATGCTGCGACCGCCGAGCCGCAGTCTCATGGCCGACCCGTCCGCCGGTGAGGTCATCTCCAGGTCGACGCGGCCCCCCGCCGCAACGAGAACCGACTGCCCTGAGACGTCGGTGGGACCGGTGACGTCGTGACCGTCGGTCGCGACGACCCGGAACGGGCCCGAGACCCAGACCGCGGCGGTGCCCTGGTCGGTGTTGACGACCCGGACGCGCACCGTCGACCCGGGCGCCGCCTCGACGACCTCATCCTTGTCGCGACCATTGAGGGTGCGCTGGCCGGCATACAGGTGGAGGAGGGCGAGCCGGTCGACGGTGGCCGTGACCGGTGTCACCGGGTCGACGACGAGGGCGCCGAAGAGCCCGAGCTCGACCTGCTCGTGCGACATCTGGTGCGAGTGGTACCAGTACGTCCCGGCGTCTTTGGCGACGAACCGGTAGACGTGCCGACCGCCGACCGGCACGGCGTCCTGGGTGATCCCGGCGACGCCGTCCTCGGCGTTCGGGACGTCGACGCCGTGCCAGTGCAGAGTGACGCCGTCGGGCACGGACTCGTTGACCAGGGTGACCTCGACCAGCTGACCCTGCCGGGCCCGGATCACCGGACCCGGTGAGGACCCTCCGATCGTGTAGCCGTCGACGGCCTGACCGTCGGGGATCACGAACCGTTCGCGCCGCGCCTCCAGGGTGACCCGGACGTCTGCCGGACGGGCCGGGTCGGCGACCAGGTCGGTGACGCTGACCGACCCGGCCGTTGGGGAAAGGTGCTGATGCCCGACCGGTGCCGCCGAGCGACCGTCGACCACGTGCCCCATCCCCATGACCGAGTACGTGCCGAGCCGGCTGCCCCACCACACGACCCCCAGGACGCTCGCCGCGAGTACCAGCACGGTCACCGCGGCAATCCGGCGGAGCAGCCCGGTTCGAGGCGACCGGTCAGGCTGAGGCATCCGCGGTGGCTGGCTCGCCGGCGTGGCGAACAGCCGAAGACCGAACCCGACGCGCACAGACGACCGCGATCAGGAGTACGGCCAGGGCATTGGCACCGTGGATGAGGCCCAGGTAGGGCATGTCCTTGATGGAGTAACCGAGCATGCCCTGAACGACGACGAGGACGAAGAGCCCAGCCGCCCACCAGGACGCTCCGCTGACCTTGGTGAACCACGACACCAGGAGCAGGAGCAGTGCCGCGATGGGCAGGACCAGCCCGCCGACGATCCCGTGCACCGGGAACCCGATCTCTCCGGTGAAGTTGCTCGCGGTCCGGCTCTCGGTGAGGGCCTTGTCGACGACACCGCCGGTGTCGACGAAGTGCATCATCCCGCCGAACCCGAGCGCGATGGCCGCCGCCTGGACGACCACGAGCCCGGCAATTAGCCAGGCGATTCCGCTGTAGACCTTGCGCATCCCCAGTCCTATCTCCCGCGTGGCCCCCTTCTTCGGCGGCCACTTAACGACCAGAGTGACGAGCCGGCAGGCAGATACGGATCGAGGAGGTCCGCAGACTGCATGGTGGGAAACCGCATCTCAGGGAGTAGGGCTGACCCGCTGTGCGCGGTGGGGTTCTCGCTGGATCATGGAACGGTGACCCGAGGACGGGCATGGCTGTGGTTGGTAGGCGCGGTAGGCGTCGCCGCGCTCGTCTACGCCGTGACCGTACAAATCGTCCGACCCGCGACGTCCACGCCGGGCGAGGGGCTGGTGTGGCCGCTGCTCGGGGTCACCCCACTCCTTGGGATCGGCCTATTCTTCGCGGCGTTCTCGGACGGCCGTGAAGGCGCCTACATCGTCCTCGCCGGGAGCGCGATGGCGGTGAGCTCGGCCTACGAGGCGACGATCGGCGCGTTCCCGGAGCTTGCCTACAGTCCAAGGTTCGCCCTCCTGAACTCGGTTGGCCTGGCTGCGGACGCCGTCGCCGCCGTGGCTTGGACCAGTGCGATCGCCACGTTTCCGAACGGCAACCTCGAGTCGCGGTGGCAGCGATGGCTGCTTCGCGTGAGCTGGCTGTCCGTCCTCGCCGTCCCGCTGCTGCTCCTCGGGTCGCCGACCATCTACACGTCCGAGTGGGGGGACTTTCCCAACGGGATCCCCAACCCGTACTACGTGGATCGACTGACGTGGGCGGTGCCCTGGAGCACGGGTCTGCTGCTCTTGCCGGCGATCGGCATCCTCGGCTTCACTCAACGGGCGTTGTTCGGGGACTCTGAAACACGGCAGCGGCTGCGGTTCCTCGGCTTCACGCTCATGAGCGCACTGGTCGGATTCGGCCTCTGGGGGGCCGCAATCTTCTTGGGCGTTCCGGAAAGCACCGAGCTGTCGGTCGTCATCACCGTGACGACCTATGTCTCCTTGATCGCGATTCCCGTGGCCTTTGTCCACGGAGTGTTCCACTACGGCGCCTTCGGCGTCCGGACCGCCGGTCGCGCCGCGACCGCGCTTCGCTCCCTGTCGCTGCTGATCGGGCTCCTGTATGCGTGCGTCGTCGCCGCGCCGGCGATCGTCTTCGCCCACGAGCTCCTGGTGGGGCAGGCCGTGGTCATCACCGTCGCCATGGCGCTGGCCCTCCAACCCCTGCGCTCGCGGGCCGAGGCCGTCGTCCGGCGACATGTGTTCGGCGACCGGGACCGCGAGCTGTCTCTGCTGGTTCAACTGGGCGCACAGCTCGAGCAGACCGCCGGTCTGGACGACGTCCTCGATGAGCTCGCCGCGGCCATCCGGGACGGGCTGCACGCGTCCTGGGCCCGCATCCGTCTGATCGACGAAGCGGGGGAGTGGTCTCAGCTGCTGCACGGCCGTGCTGGCGCCGTGACCGGCCCGCCGAAGGAGATCCGCGAGCTGGTGAGGGGCGGACGCCGCGTCGGGCGCATCGAGGTGGGACCGAGGAGGAGCGGAACCTACGCGCTGCACGAGCTCGATCTCCTCGGCACGATCGCGGGTCAGGCGGCGACCGCCGTGGCCAACGTGGCGTTGGCGGCGCAGTTGGAACAGCACCTGGCCGAGCTCTCCGCCTCGCGCGCCCGACTGGTGGTCGCGCAGGACGACGAGCGCCGTCGCATCGAACGGGACCTTCACGACGGCATCCAGCAGAACGTCGTGGCGCTCATCGCCGGCCTCCGACTCGCGCGGAATCGGTTGCACCGAGGTGAGCTCGGCGACGACGAGCTGGTGGAGCTGCAACAGCAGGCGCGCGAAACACTGGCCGACCTCCGCGAAGTCGCTCATGGCATCCATCCGCCGGTACTAGGCGACAACGGTCTCGTCGCCGCGGTCGAGTCGCGCACTACCAGGTTCCCCGTCCCGCTCGTCGTTTCTGCCGACCGCTCGCTGCGGCGGGCGCGCTTCACGCCGGACCTCGAGGCGACCGCCTACTACGTCGTGTCCGAGTCTCTCGCCAACGTCGCCAAGCACGCGCGCGCGACGAACGCCCGAGTCACCCTCGACCAGCAGGCCGCGGGGCTGCGTCTCGTCATCGCCGACGACGGGTGCGGCTTCGACGCGACGACCATCCCAGGGCGCGGCGGCCTGTCCAACATCGGCGATCGCGTCTCCGCTGCCGGTGGCCGGCTGACCGTTGCCAGCACCGCGCAGGGAACAACCGTCACGATCGACCTGCCCATCGCGGCCGAGCTGCACGCCGCCGACCAGCCCGACCGGGCCACGGTGGTGCGAGCCGGGTATGGCTGAGCCGATGCGTGCCGTCATCGCCGAGGACAACTACCTCGTGCGCGAAGGGCTGCGCCGGCTCCTCGAGGACTCCGGCGA
>DATLPT010000228.1:0-21359 GCA_035535635.1 Lapillicoccus sp.
CGGCTGAGCCGAGCGCCTCACTCTCGTCGCGCCCCCGGGCGCCGCCTGGCTCGGCTCCGAGTCGAGGCGCTCGGCTACCAGAAAAGCGTGAGCAAGACGCTTGGCTGCGAGTCGAGCCCGATAGCGGGGCCGTTGTCCACAGGGGCAGAGAAGAGTCGGGCTCGATCAGAGGTGGCTCCGCCACGCTGTCTGCGTGGACGACTGGATGCACGCGACCGACCGGCACGGCATCGCCAGCGTGGCTGACCTGCGCGGCGCCGGTCTGGGGCGGCGCGCGATCGTCGACCTGGTGAAGCAGGCGATGCTGACGCCGTTGGCCCACGGTTGGTACGCGGCGGGCCCCATCGTGGACGACTCCGAGCGTCACGTGCTGACCACCCGGGCGATGCTCCGCTCTCACGGAAATCGGGTCGTCGCCGGGCATCACAGCGCCCTGTTTGTGTCGGGCTTGCCGACGCTCGGCGCCGACCTGGGTGTCGTCCGACTCTCGCGGCGCACCCCTGGACCGACGCGGGCGAGACCGGCACTGCGCCTCGGCCGTGCCGTGCCGACCAGGTTCCAGGGCACCGAAACCGTCACGCCGGCTTTCGCCGCGGTCCAGCACGGTCTCTCAGCGGGACCCTTGTCGGCTCTCGTTGCGGCTGATGGAGCGCTGCGCGCCGGGGTTACCACGCAGCCGGAGCTCGATGCGGCCGTCGCCGCCGTGCACGGTCACCCGGACTCCAGCGGCATCGCCGACCTGCTGCGCCACGCCGACGGTCGTCATGAGTCGCCGGGGGAGACCCGGCTGGCGCACGCCCTCCGGCTCCTTGGCCTTGCCGCCACCCCGCAGGTCCCGATTCCGGGCACCAACGCGATCGTCGACTTCCTCCTCGACGACGCACCGGTGGTCATCGAGTTCGACGGCAAGGTGAAGTACGGCCGAGAGGCCGACGAGCGCGACCCCTTCGGCCGTCGGGTTCCGGGTCGGGACGTGCTGTGGCTGGAGAAGCGTCGCGAGGACCGGCTGCGCGA
The DNA here is from genome assembly GCA_035535635.1 of Lapillicoccus sp. Classification (GTDB taxonomy): domain Bacteria; phylum Actinomycetota; class Actinomycetes; order Actinomycetales; family Dermatophilaceae; genus Lapillicoccus. The sequence continues at coordinate 1,015 of DATLPT010000228.1, forward strand.
GCTGGGCTACGAGGTGGTCCGCGTGGTCTGGAGTGACCTCGACTCGCCCAAGGAGCTGGCCATCCGCATCCTCCGGGCCATAGAGCGGGCGCGTCGCATCATCGCCTAGCCAACCCGTCTGCCATCTGGCTCGACTACGAGCCGAGCCGCTCGACTACCGAAATATGGTGAGCCGAGTCACCTGACTGCGATCCGAGCCAGACGGGGGACGCCCCACGAACGCGTCTCGGCCCCTCGCCGGGCGGCCGCTTGACTGCCAGCCGAGCCGCTTGACTGCCCGCATATCACCAGCCAAGACGCTTGACGGGCAGTCGAGTCGCCAGAGCGCAGCGAACCGATGGGGGCCGATAGGTTGCGGCCATGGCGGAGGCAGCGACCCGATTGTCCGAGGCCGATCTCGAGTTCCTCGTCGGCCAGACCACGACGCTCGTCGACTTCGCCAAACGCAGTCCGCACCCTGACGGCGGCTTCGCCTGGCTCGACGACGACGGCAACCCGATGCTGGACCGCCCCGTCGAGCTGTGGATCACGTGCCGGATGCTCCACGTCCTCGCTCTCGCCGAGATCCTCGGCGACCCGTCCTGCCGGCCACTCGTCGACGCCGGCCTAGCGGCGCTGCGCGGCCGTCTCCACGACGACGAGTACGGCGGCTGGTATGCGTCCGTGACGACGGACCAGAGCGGCACCTCCGTCCCCGCGGACGACACCAAACCTGCATACGCCCACGCGTTTGTCATCCTCGCCACCGCCTCTGCGGTCGCGGCCGGCCACGAGGACGCCCGGCCGATCCTCGACGACGCGCTCGCCATGTTCGACCGGTGCTTCTGGCGCGACACCAACGGGATGTCCGTCGACGTCTACGACCGCACGTTCGAGCGCGCCGACTCCTACCGGGGCGTCAACGCGAACATGCACACCGTCGAGGCGCTCCTCGCCGCGCACGACGTGACCAGCGACGAGGTTCACCTCCAGCGGGCCCTCACCATCACCAGCCACGTGGTCCACGAATTCGCCCGCGACAACGGCTACCGCCTTCCCGAGCATTACGACGAGAACTGGCGCGTCCTGCTCGACTACAACCGCGACCAACCGCGCGACCGGTTCCGCCCCTACGGCGTCACCATCGGCCACCTCATGGAATGGGCCCGGCTCGCGCTCCACGTCCGCACCGCCCTGGCCCGAACCGGCACGACCCCGCCCACCTGGCTGGCCGACGACGCCCGCGCCCTCTTCGACCGGGCCGTCGCGGACGGCTGGCAAGAGGCGAACGCCGACGCAGACCAGACCGAAGGCTTCGTCTACACGACCGACTTCGACGCCGTCCCCGTCGTCGCAGACCGCCTGCACTGGGTGATCACGGAGGCGATTGCGACGGCCTGGACCCTCGCCCTGGTGACCGACGAGCCGGCGCAGGCCGACGCATACCGGCGGTGGTTCGACCGCTGGGTCGAGCACGCCCGCGAGTACTTCGTCGACGAGACCCGCGGCTCCTGGCGGCACGAGCTGGACCCCCGGAACCGCCCGTCCAGCCACGTCTGGGAGGGCAAGCCGGACGTCTACCACGCCTACCAGGCGATGCTGCTGCCGCGACTCGGAGAGGTCTCGTCGTTCGTCGACGGAGCGGTCCGATTGGCGCCTGAGCGGGCCTGATCCGATTTCCGAGGGCCCTCGCGCACCGTGTAGTCTCGCCGTCGCGATCAGCGCACGACCGGCCCCTATAGCTCAGTCGGTAGAGCGTCTCCATGGTAAGGAGAAGGTCAACGGTTCGATTCCGTTTGGGGGCTCTGCACCACCCTTGGCGGGGTAGCTCAGCTGGTTAGAGCGCACGACTCATAATCGTGAGGTCGCGGGATCGAGCCCCGCTCCCGCTACGCGATTGGGGTACGCCGGAATGTCGGCCTACTCTGGTGCGTTGATCCCGCGCCGAAACCCATCCCGAGAGCAGGTTGACACCCGTGGCCAGCAAGACCGTCGACGTCCGCCCCAAGATCACCATGGCGTGCGCGGAATGCAAGCACCGCAACTACATCACCAAGAAGAACCGCCGGAACAACCCCGACCGGCTCGGCCTCCAGAAGTTCTGCCCGAACTGCGGCAAGCACACCGAGCACCGCGAGACCCGCTGACCTGACGCGGCCGACTCGCCGCATCCGTCGCACACCGACCGCCCCCGATGCCGAGGGCGGTCGTTTGCGTCTGCAACCACATGCGAGGATCGGGCGAGTGACCGAAACGGGGGAGGACCCACTCGACGCCGCCGTCGCCGCTGAGAACCCGGCCGAGGAGGCGAGCGGCCTCAAGGGTCTGCTCGGCCGGCACGCCGTCGACACCCGGCCGCTGCGCATCCCCGACTACCGGCGCATCCTCGTCGGGCAAGGGACCTCGTTCATCGGCTCGATGCTCACCCAGGTCGCGGTCCCCGTACAGATCTGGGCGCTGACCCAGTCCACTCTTTACGTCGGCTTCGTCGGCCTCGCCGGCCTCATCCCCATCGTCGTCTTCGGGCTCTACGGCGGCGCCATCGCCGATGCCGTCGACCGGCGGCTGCTCTACCTCTGGTCGTCGGTGGGCGGCTGGGTTGTCACCCTCGCGCTGCTCGCCCAGACCCTCCTCGACCTCCGCAATGTCTGGCTCATCCTCGCCCTGGTGTTCGTCCAGTCCGCCATGTTCGCGGTGGCGTCCTCCGCGCGCGGCGCGATCATCCCCCGCCTCGTCCCGGTCGACCTCGTCCCGGCGGCGAACACGCTGAACTTCACCGTCGGCAACGTCGGCCAGGTCGCGGGCCCGCTCGTCGCCGGACTGCTCCTCGTCTTGCCGAACGGCTTCGCCCTCGCGTATGCGGCCGATGCCCTGCTCTTCACGGCCGCCCTGTACTCGGTGCTACGGCTGCCCCCGATCCCGCCGCAGGGGCAGGTGCAGCGGCCGGACTGGCGCGCGGTGGCCAGCGGGCTGCGCTTCATCGCCGTCCGCCCGGTGCTCGTCATGAGCTTCGCCGTCGACATCGCCGCGATGGTCCTGGCCATGCCGCGGTCGTTGTTCCCGGCGGTGGCCGACGACCGGTTCGGCGGGCAGGTCGGCCCGCTCTACGCAGCCATCGCCATCGGCGCTGTCCTCGCCGGCGTGAGCAGCGGCTGGATCGGCCGGGTGCGCCGGCAGGGCCGCGCACTGACGCTGGCCATCGTCGGGTGGGGCGCGGCGGTCGCGGTGTCCGGACTCGTCGGCCAGCTGTGGCTGGTCGTCGCCCTGCTCGCCCTGGCCGGCGCTTTCGACCTGGTCAGTGCGGTCTACCGGCAGACGATCCTCCAGACCTATGCGCCCGACGAGATGCGCGGCCGGATGCAGGGGGTGTTCATCGCCGTCGTCGCGGGCGGCCCGCGCCTGGGCGACGTACGCGCCGGCGCCACGGCAGCGGTCACGTCGCCGACCTTCTCGTGGGTCGCGGGCGGGATCGCCTGCATGGCGGTCGTTCTCGCCGCCGGCCTGCTGGTTCGCTCGTTCTGGCGCTACGACGCCTCGCGGGACCTGCCCTCCCAGGCCCACTAGGGTTCCTCGTATGCCGGTCAACGAGGCCTTCGTCGGGCGGGAGTACCCGCCCACCCCGCCGTATGCGGTCGGCTCGGCGAAGATCCGCGAGTTCGCCGAGGCGGTCGGCTCGACCGACCCGGTCCACGTCGACGGGGCGGCCGCGCGGGCCGCCGGCTACCGGGACGTCATCGCGCCACCGACCTTCGCCGTGCTCATCGCGCAGCAGTGCGACGCCCAGCTGGTCACCGACCCCGAGGCCGGCATCGACTACAGCCGCGTCGTCCACGGCGAGCAGAAGTTCGTCCACCATCGGCCCCTCACAGCCGGTGACGACGTCGTCGGCGTGCTGCATGTCGACTCCGTCCGGGCTGCTGGCGGGCACGCGATGGTCACCACCCGCACCGAACTGAGCGTCGAGGGCGAACCGGTCTGCACAGCGGTCTCCACCCTCGTCATCCGAGGGGACGAGTGATGGGCGGCGCTCTCACCGTGGCCGACGTGGAGGCCGGCCAGACACTGCCGGGCAAGACCGTCCACGTCGAGCGGGCCACGCTGGTCCAGTACGCCGGAGCATCGTTGGACCGCAACCCGATCCACTGGGACGAGCGGTTCGCCAAGAAGGTTGGGCTCCCGGACGTCATTGCCCACGGGATGTTCACCATGGGAGCGGCCGTGACCGCCGTGACCGAGTGGGCCGGCGACGCGGGCCGGGTGGTCGAGTACTCCGTCCGGTTCACCAAGCCGGTGGTGGTCCCATACGAGGGGGGCGCGGACATCGTCGTCGAGGGCGTCGTCAAGTCCGTCGACACCGAGGGGAAGCACGCCACCGTGGAGCTCACCGCGACCAGCGCTAGTGAGAAGGTCCTCGGCCGGGCGGTCGCGGTCGTCCGCCTCGACTGAGCTCGCTGGAGCCGCATGCGTGAGGAGCAGGGCACCCCGCTGTCGGGGCTGACCACGATGCGCGTCGGCGGCCCGGCGGCCCGGCTGGTCCGCGTCACCACGACGGACGAGCTCGTCAACGCCGTCCGCGAGGTCGACGACGCGCAAGAGCCGCTGCTCGTCCTCGGCGGCGGCTCGAACCTCGTCGTCGCCGACGAGGGCTTCCCCGGCACGGTCGTGCGCGTCGAGACCACGGGCATACGCGTCGAGTCCGACGACCGCTGCGGGGGGGCGAACGTCCGCGTCGCGGCGGGGGAGCCGTGGGACGACCTTGTCGCCCACGCCGTCGAGCAGGGCTGGTCGGGGATCGAGGCACTGGCGGGGATCCCCGGGTCGACGGGAGCGACGCCGATCCAGAACGTCGGCGCCTACGGCCAGGAGATCGCGCAGACGATCGCACAGGTCCGCGTCTGGGACCGCCGGGACGGCCGGGTACGCACCCTGTTCGGGTCGGACTGCGGGTTCACCTATCGCGACTCGCGGTTCAAGCGAGATCCGTCGCGGTTCGTCGTCCTCGACGTCCTTTTCCAGCTGCGGGTTGCGGACCTTTCCGAGCCGCTCCGGTATGCGGATCTGGCTCGCTCGCTCGACGTCGAGCTGGGCGCCCGGGTGCCGCTCGCGGACGCCCGCGCGGCCGTGTTGGCCCTGCGGAGACGTCGCGGCATGGTCCTCGATGCCGCCGACCACGACACGTGGAGCTGCGGGTCCTTCTTCACGAATCCGATCCTCGCGACCGAGGACATGGACGCGCTCGCGGCGCGGGTGCGCGACCGGCTGGGCGAGGGCGCCCCCGACCTGCCGGTCTGGCCCGAGCCCGACGGTCATCGCAAGACCAGCGCCGCCTGGCTCATCGAACGGGCCGGATTCGGCAAGGGCCACGGCTTACCCGGCCCGGCGGCCTTGTCCGACAAGCACTCCCTCGCCGTGACGAACCGCGGGACGGCACGCACGGCCGACGTCGTGGCGCTCGCCCGCGAGATCCGGAACGGAGTGGAGGACGCCTTCGGCATCCGGTTGGTCAACGAGCCGGTCCTCGTCGGAGTGAGCCTCTGAGCCGCCGCCTCAGCCGACCAGCCCGACAGTGAACGTCTTGGCGGCGAACGATGTGCGGCTACCGCTCACCTGGACCGCTGGCCGCTGGTACTCGAGCGTCATCTTCGGGGCGTTCCGCGGGTCGACCTTGAAGATCAGCCACCCGGTCACGGCGTCGCCCTTGTCGATCTGGTCGGGCAGCAGCGTCCAGCCCGCCGCCTTGGCCGCGTCGTTGACGATCGGGTCTGGCGCGTTGGGGAACTGGCTGCCGGTGTTGATGGCGAAGTCCTGCTTGCGGATCGGGATCGTGTAGTCCTTGGACGGCGTCCACGTCATCTCGAGGGCGACGAGCTCGTATGCCTGCGCCGACGCCTTGTAGCCCGCCGGCCACGGCAGCTGACGAGCCACTCGCTTGACGGTGATCGACTCCTTGAGGTCAGAGTCGTTGATGGTCTGGTTGACGTCCGTGAAGGCCGACGGGAACGCGGTCGGCACGTCGGTCGCCGTGGCTGTCGACGTGGACGGCGCCGCGGTGGTCGCCGTACTCGAGGCCGGCTCGGGAGCCGTGGTGGCGTCCGCCACCGCCTCGGTGCCGCCCGGAGCCGGGCTGTCCCCGTCGCTGCCGGAGGCACAGCCGGCCAGGAGGAGGACAGCGGCGCCCGCGACGGCCAGGGCGGTCTTCATGGCGTTCAGCGTGCCTTGGGGCTCCGGCGCCGACCAAATCGGCATTCACAGGTTCGGGCTCACCGTCTTGGACACCGGCTCAGTCGGCCAACCACGCGTCGACGTCAGCCACAGCGGCCTTGCGGACCGTCTCCGGCGCCCGGCTGCCCTCGAGGCTCTGCCGGGCGAGGGCGGCCAGCTCGGCGTCGGTGAACCCCAGCTCATCACGCGCCAACGCATACTGCGCGGCGAGCCGCGTGCCGAACAACAGCGGGTCGTCGGCGCCGAGGGCGACGGGTATGCCGCCGTCGACCAGGGTCCGTAGCGGCACCTGCTCGGGGTCGGCGTAGACCCCGAGCGCCACATTGCTGCCGGGACAGACCTCCAGCGTCACGCCCGACTGGGCGACGCGGTCCAGGGCGGTTGGGTCCTCGGTGGCCCGGACTCCGTGGCCGACCCGGTCCGGCCGGAACACGGTGAGCGTGTCCACGACCGATGCCGGGCCGAGCAGCTCGCCGCCGTGGGGCACGAGGGCGAGGCCGCCGCGGCGGGCGATCTCGAAGGCCGGCGCGAAATCGGGCAGGGACCCTCGCCGTTCGTCGTTCGAGAGCCCGAAACCGACTACGCTGCCGGGGCCGTCACCCGCGTACCGGACCGCAAGTCTCGCCAAGGTGCGCGCATCGAGGGGGTGCCGGATCCGGCTCGCGGCGACGACGACGGCAACACCGACGCCCGTGGCCGTCGTCGCGGCGGCCGCCTCGTCGAGGATGATCTCCAACGCTGGCGTGATACCGCCGACGTCCGGCGCGTAGGACGACGGCTCGACCTGGATCTCGAGCCAGCGCGAGCCCTCCGCGGCGTCGTCCTCGGCGGCCTCCCGAACGATCCGCCGCAGGTCACTCTCGCCCCGGACGCACGCTCGGGCCAGGTCGTAGAGGCGCTGGAACCGGAACCAGCCCCGCTCATCGGTCGCGTGCAGCTGCGGCGGCCACTCGTCGGTGAACGCCTCGGGCAGCGGGACGCCGCGCTCGCGGGCCAGGTCGGCGAGGGTGCCGATCCGCATGGATCCCGTGAAGTGGAGGTGCAGGTGGGCCTTGGGCAGCGCCGCGACGTCCCGCTGGGCGAGCTGGGGTTCGCTCACTCGTGGGATGAGGCGATTGAGTCGCGTTCGTTGGCGGGGTCGTCGGTCTGGATCCGGGTTGCCGTGACCTCGGTCAGCCCCTCGGTGTCGGCTTCGTCGTCAACGCCGAGGTCGCCCACCCCGATGTCGTCGGCCACGATGTGCATGGCGGCCTCCTCGGCGGACGCGCCGGCACCGGAGATGCCCACGTCCTCCGCCACGAGGTCCTTCTCCTGGTCCTCACGGACCCCTTCGTCCGGGTCGACCAGCCGGCCGGCGCGCTGGCCCATGTCGCCGACGAAGTCGTTCTCGGCGGGGATGGCGTCGGGGTCGTCGCCGCCGACCATGTCGCCCCTCTCCTCGTCCAGCCCGCTCTCGTTGTCGGGAGCACCGTAGGCAGTGTTCGGGTCCGGCTCTTCCTGCTGGATCCGCTGGTCGATCGTCTCGTCCTGCGACTGCTCCCAGGCCGTGGTGCCCCACCGGTCGACGCCCAACGGCTTCTCCGGCGGCGAGTACCCCTCGTCCAGGACGTTGTCCACGCCGCGGTCGACCAGGGTGTCCTCCGACTCGAGCTGGTCCTCGTCGTCCAGCGAGTAGCTGCCCGTGTCGGTGTTCAGCTCTTCGGCGCTGTAGCTCTCGTCGCTCATAACGGTCACTCTGCCATTCGGCCGCGAGGCGCTCGACTCGGCATGCGTCGAGACTCGCCGTGGCCCACAGCGCCGGGTCAGATGCCGATCGTCAGCTTCTCCGCGGCGGCCAGCGCCACGCACGTGGCGACGCCGCTCATGGCCGTCTCGACCTGGTCCAGGGACGGGAAGGTCGGGGCCAGCCGGATGTTCCGGTCGCGCGGGTCACGGCCGTAGGGGAACGACGCGCCCGCCGGCGTGAGCGCGATCCCCGCCTCCTGCGCGAGCTTTACCACCCGCGACGCCGTGCCGTCGAGGACGTCGAGGTTGACGAAGTAGCCGCCCGTGGGTCGGGTCCACTCGGCGACGCCGAGCCCGTCCAACGCCGAGGTGAGGGCCGCGTCCACGGCGGCGAACTTCGGCGCGATGATCTCGCGGTGCCGGCGCATGTGCGCGCGCAGGCCGTCCGCCGAGCCGAAGAACTCGACGTGCCGCAGGTGGTTGAGCTTGTCCGGACCGATCGATGCCATCGCGAGGTGCTTGAGGTACCAGGCCTTGTTCTCCAACGAGGCCGCGAAGACGGCGACGCCCGCACCCGCATACGTGATCTTCGATGTGGAAGCGAACATCAGCGGGCGTTGGGGGTGCCCCGAGGCGGCGGCCAGCGTGAGGACGTCGGCGCTCTTCGCCTCGTCCTCGGTGAGGTGGTGGAACGCATACGCGTTGTCCCAGAAGATCCGGAAGTCCGGCGCGGCGGTCGGCATCGAGGCGAGCGCGGCGGCGACCTCCTGGGAGCAGGTCGCGCCGGACGGGTTGGCGTACGTCGGAACGACCCACATGCCCTTGACCGTCGGGTCGTCGCGGACCAGGGCCTCGACCGAGGGCACGTCCGGGCCGTCCGGGTTCATCGGGACGGTGACCATGTCGATGCCGAAGTCCGCGAGCATCGAGAAGTGCCGGTCGTAGCCCGGGACGGGGCAGACGAACGTGACCTTCTGCTCCTGCGACCATGGCCGCGGCGACTCGGGAGCGCCGAAGAGGAGCAGGTACGACACGACGTCCCACATGAGCGTGAGGCTGGAGTTGCCACCGCAGACCACCTGCTCCGGCTCGACCCAGAGCAGCTCGGCGAAGATCTCCCGCAGCTCGGCAAGTCCCTCGAGGCCGCCGTAGTTGCGCACGTCGGCGCCGGACCGGTCCTTGGTCGTCCGGGGCAGTCCGAGAAGGGCGTCGGAGAGGTCGAGCTGGGCGCTGGACGGCTTGCCGCGGGTCAGGTCGAGGCGGAGTCCCCGGTCCTTGAGCGCGGCATACTCCTGTCGCTTGTCGTCGAGGAACGCGGCCAGCTCCGTCTCGGGGAGGTCGGCCAGCGGAGTCCGGGTGACGGGCGCGGTGGTCACGGCGGCCATCCTCCCACCGTGGTCGGCCGGGCTCCCGGGGGCGTCTCGGCGGTTCGCTCGGACCCGCGGCGGTCACGTATGCTGTCCCTTCGGTGGTGGCCTACCGCCATGCTCAGCCATGCCCACGGAGTATGCGAGGTGTATGCGTCAGGGCGGGTCAGGTCGGCCGCCCGCGGACCCGCCCAGCCCGGGTTCGCGTAGGGCAGTGGCTCAATTGGTAGAGCACCGGTCTCCAAAACCGGCGGTTGGGGGTTCGAGTCCCTCCTGCCCTGCACGAGCGAAGCGAGCACAGAGATCCGAGCACGAGGGAAGGAGGAACGAATGACCGAAGCACGCGCGGGATCGCGCGGGTCCGGACGAGCCGCCGGCTTTCACCGGCGTCCTCCTCAGAGCAACCCGGTCAGCCGACTGTTCCAGTCCCTCGGGCTCTTCATCAGCCAGATTCTCGACGAGCTGCGCAAGGTGGTGCGTCCGACCGGTTCCGAGCTGCTCAACTACACGATCGTCGTCATCGTCTTCGTCCTCGTCATCATGGCCATCGTCGCGGGCCTCGACTTCGTGTTCCACCGGCTGATGCTGCTCGTCCTCGCGGGCTGAGCGGCTCTCTTCTTCGACGGCCCGAACCACCGACTCACTGACAGGAAGCAGGCAGCAGCGTGTCCGACAACGACACCCAGCTCGACACCCAGCCCGACACCGAGGCCGACACCCAAATCGACGCCCAGCTCGACATCGAGGCCGACGTGACGGGCGCCCAGCCGGCGACCCCCGACCTCGAGGGCCCGGTCGACGGCGAACTCGATGTCCCGGCGACGGACGCCGACGCGTCCCTGAGCGGTCCGGCCCCGGCTGAGTCGGCAGCGGACCCCGTCGAGGAATACAAGCGGCAGCTCCGCCTCAAGGACGGCGACTGGTACGTCGTGCACTCCTACGCCGGCTACGAGAAGCGGGTCAAGACCAATCTCGAGACGCGCATCCAGTCCCTCAACATGGAGGACTACATCTTCGAGATCGAAGTGCCCATGGAAGAGGTCACCGAGATCAAGAACGGCCAGAAGAAGCTCGTCTCACGAGTGCGCATGCCAGGGTACGTCCTGGTCCGGATGGACCTCACCGACGAGAGCTGGGGCGCCGTCCGGCACACACCGGGCGTGACCGGCTTCGTCGGCAACGCGCACCAGCCGGTGCCGCTCAGCCTCGACGAGGTCTTCACCATGCTCACTCCCGACCTGGAGAGCCCGGCCACGGCCGCCTCGGGGGCCACCGGTGCCGCCGGGAAGCCCAAGGAGCCACAGGTCGTCGACTTCCAGGTCGGCGAGTCCGTCACGGTCATGGAGGGCCCGTTCGAGACCCTTCCCGCGACGATCTCCGAGATCAACCCCGACACCCAGAAGCTGAAGGTGCTCGTCTCGATCTTCGGCCGGGAGACCCCGGTCGAGCTGTCGTTCGCGCAGGTCGCCAAGATCTAGACCCTCGCGGCTCCGCCCCCGAGTACCCCGAAAAATGCAACCGGGTCATCGCCCACGGCGTAGGCCCACCACCAGAAAGTGAACCCGCATGCCCCCGAAGAAGAAGCGGATCGCCGGCTTCATCAAGCTGCAGATCAACGCCGGTGCGGCCACGCCCGCGCCGCCCGTCGGCCCGGCCCTCGGCCAGCACGGCGTCAACATCATGGAATTCGTCAAGGCGTACAACGCCGCGACGGAGTCCCAGCGCGGCAACGTCATCCCCGTCGAGATCACCGTCTACGAGGACCGATCGTTCACCTTCGTCACGAAGACGCCGCCGGCCGCCGAGCTGATCAAGAAGGCCGCCGGTGTTCCCAAGGGCTCCGGCGAGCCGCACCGGACCAAGGTTGCGAGCCTCACCGCCGACCAGGTCCGCGCGATCGCGGAGCAGAAAATGGACGACCTCAACGCCAACGACGTCGAGGCCGCCGCCAAGATCATCGCCGGCACCGCCCGGTCGATGGGCATCAACACCCCCGGCTACTAACCGCCGGAACCGACCCGCATACGCCGTATGCGGGTGAGTGGCAGGACCAGCGCTGGTCCGCAGACCACGACTCCAGAATCAGAAGGAGCAGCACATGAAGCGCAGTAAGGCATACCGCGCCGCCACCGAGAAGATCACCCCGGGCCGGGTCTACAGCCCGCTGGAGGCGGTCCGGCTCGCGAAGGACACCAGCTCGACGAAGTACGACGCGACCGTCGAGGTGGCGCTGCGGCTCGGAGTCGACCCCCGTAAGGCCGACCAGATGGTCCGCGGCACCGTCAACCTCCCGCACGGCACCGGCAAGACCGCCCGTGTCCTCGTCTTCGCCAACGGTGACAAGGCCGACGCGGCACGCGAGGCCGGCGCGGACTACGTCGGCTCCGACGACATGCTCGAGAAGGTCCAGGGCGGCTGGCTCGACTTCGACGCCGTCGTGGCGACGCCCGACATGATGGGCAAGGTGGGCCGCCTCGGAAAGGTCCTCGGCCCGCGCGGTCTCATGCCGAACCCGAAGACCGGCACGGTGACCATGGACGTCGCCAAGGCGGTGTCCGACATCAAGGGCGGCAAGATCGAGTTCCGCGTCGACAAGCACGCGAACCTCCACTTCATCATCGGCAAGGTGTCGTTCGACGAGAAGTCACTCGTGGAGAACTACGGGACCGCGTTGGAGGAGATCCTCCGGCTGAAGCCCTCGTCCTCCAAGGGCCACTACATCGAGAAGGCGACCCTCGCGACGACGATGGGCCCGGGCATCCCACTGGACTTCCGGCGCACCCGCAATCTCCTCGTCGAGGACGCCCCGGAGACCGCGTCGGTCTGACCGCACCTCCCACGCCCACCCCGATCGCGTTGTCGATCGAAAACGCCACAAACCGGTCGGCTCTCAACGCGCACACAGCCGGCCCTCGGGACTAGGTTCGAAAAATGAGCCGCCTCCGCACTCGTGTCGTCCTCGGCCTCAGCTCCGTCACCGTGCTCGCCCTCGCCACGGCCACGCCGGCCGTCGCGGACCGCGGCTGGCACGGCAAACCGCCCGGGGACCTACCGAAGGTCCCGCTCATGGTCGGCTCCGGCGGCGCGGTGTCGTCGGTGGACCGCGACGCCAGCCAGGTCGGCATCGAGGTCCTGGCCCGCGGCGGCAATGCGGCCGACGCTGCGGTCGCGACGGCCGCCGCGCTCGGCGTCACCGAGCCCTACAGCGCCGGCATCGGCGGGGGCGGGTTCCTCGTCTACTACGACGCGAAGACCAAGAAGGTCTCGACGATCGACGGCCGCGAGACGGCCCCGATGTCGTTCACCACGGACGCCTTCATCGACCCGAAGACCGGTAAGCCATATGCCTTCGCGACGGCCGTCACATCGGGCCTTTCGGTCGGAACCCCGGGTACTCCCAAGCTCTGGGAGAAGGCCGCCAACGAGTTCGGCACGTGGTCGTTCAAGCAGCTGATGCAGCCGGCCGCTCAGCTGGCCAGCAAGGGCTTCACCGTCGACCAGACGTTCTACGACCAGACCGCGGCGAACCAGGCCCGGTTCGCGCTCTTCCCCGCGACCGCCGAGATCTTCCTGCCCGGCGGCAACCCTCCGCCCGTCGGCTCGACGTTCCGCAACCCCGACCTCGCCCGCACGTACACCCAGCTGGGCGCCCACGGCACATCATGGCTGTACAACGGCAAGCTCGGCGACGCCATCCTCGCCGAGGTGAAACACCCCACGACCGAGCCGCCCAACGCGGTCATGGGCGGACAGCTCACGACGGACGACCTGCAGGCATACCGCGCGCTCGACAGGGCACCGATCCACTCGGACTACAAGGGTTTCGACGTCTACGGCATGCCGGTGCCGAGCTCGGGCGGAATCGCCGTGGCCGAGATCCTCAACCTCATCGAGGCGTATGAGGCCAAGACCGGCACAAGGCTCTCCAGCCTGGACAACGCCAACTATCTGCACTGGTTCTCGGAGGCCTCCGCGACGGCCTTCGCCGACCGGAACCGCTACGTCGGCGATGTGCCGAGCGTCGACTACCACGACACCGTCCCGGTCAAGGAGCTCACCAGCGACGGGTTCGCCGCCGAGCGGGCCTGTCTCTTCAACCCCACCGAGGCCCAGACGCGGCCGATCCCCTTCGGTATCCCCGACGGCTCGTACGGCCCGTGCCCCCAGGCCGGCGCGCGACAGGGCAAACCCAACGACGGTCAGTCGACGACCCACCTGGTCACCGCCGACAGGTGGGGCAACGTCGCGTCCTACACGCTGACTATCGAGCAGACCGGCGGCTCCGGCATCACCGTGCCCGGCTACGGCTTCCTGCTCAACAACGAGCTGACCGACTTCAACTTCGTTCCGCTCTCGGCCGACGTCCCCGACCCGAACCTCCCGGGACCGGGCAAGCGGCCGCGCTCCTCGATGAGCCCGACGATCCTCCTCAAGGACGGCACGCCGTACCTCACCGTCGGGTCGCCCGGCGGGGCGACGATCATCACGTCGGTCAGCCAGACCATCCTCGGGTACCTCGACCGCGGGCTGCCCCTCGTCGGCGCCATCGCAGAGCCCCGGCTCTCCTCCCGGAACGGGGCGTCCGAGGGCGCCGAGCCGCCCATCCTCTCCGGTCCGGATGGGGACTTCCTCCGGTCCCTGGGCCACGTGCTGGCCTCCGCGGGGACGCCGAACGAGATCGGCGCCGTGACGGCGATCCACCCGATCGGGGGCGGTGCGTTCGAGGCCGCGGCCGAGACCGTCCGCCGCGGCGGCGGCTCGGCGATGGTGGTCAGGCCCTCGCCGTGACCTCGTGACCGTAGGCGGGGCCGGCCGGTTTGGCCGGCCCCGCCGCGGTCGTTACACTTGCAAACGACCATTGACCGCCGGTCGTTTGCCAGCCTGGCCCGCCCAGGAAGACAGACCGAAGGTCCGCACCGGGTGCGGCGACCTGCGCAGGCCACGAAACCGACTCGCATACCTGTCGTGTGTATGCCCGTCCGCCCCGTGCGCTTGCGCCGGGGCCTTCTCGTTGTGGCCTTCGAACCGAGCCGCGGTCATCTCACAACGCAGAGGAGGCCATATGGCCACCGCCGAGAAGCAGGCGGCGATCGCCGAGCTGGCGGAGAGCTTCCGCGGCTCGAGCGCGGCGGTGCTCACCGAGTACCGCGGCCTGACCGTCAAACAGCTGTCCGAGCTGCGCGGTTCACTACGCGGCCACGCCACCTTCGCCGTGGTGAAGAACACCCTCACCGAGCTGGCGGCCAAGGAGGCCGGCGTCACGGCGTTCGACGGGCAGCTCGTCGGGCCGTCCGCGATCGCCTTCGTCACCGGCGACCCGGTCGAGGCGGCGAAGGGCCTGCGTGACTTCGCTCGCACCAACCCGCTGCTCGTCATCAAGGGCGGCGTCCTCGACGGCAAGACGATGAGTGCCGCCGAGCTCGCCAGGCTCGCGGACCTGGAGTCCCGCGAGGTCCTGCTCGCCAAGCTTGCGGGCGCCATGAACGCGTCGCTGAGCAAGGCGGTCTACCTCTTCGCCGCGCCGCTGTCCCAGAGCGCCCGCCTCATCGAGGCGCTGCGGGCCAAGCGGGAGGCCGAGGGCCCCGCCGCCGGGGAGGAGCCGCAGGACGCGGCCGCCACGACCCCCCAGGACTCAACCCAGGACTCAATCCAGGACTCAATCCAGGACTCAATCCAGGACTCACCGGCTCCGGCCGAGGAGGCCACCCCCCAGGACGTCGCCACGGGTGGCGACGCCGGCTGAGCCACCCAGCTCGGCTGACCCAGTACGCCACTCACGGCACGCACAGGAAGGAACGCCACCATGGCGAAGCTCAGCACCGACGAGCTCCTTGACGCATTCAAGGAGATGACCCTTCTCGAGCTCTCCGAGTTCGTGAAGCAGTTCGAGGACACCTTCGGGGTCACCGCGGCGGCCCCGGTCGCCGTCGCCGCCCCGGGCGCGGCCGCCGCCACCGGCGGTGGCGCCGAGGCCCCGGCCGCCGAGGAGCAGGACGAGTTCGACGTCGTCCTCGAGGCCGCCGGCGACAAGAAGATCCAGGTCATCAAGGAGGTCCGCGCGCTCACCAGCCTCGGTCTCAAGGAGGCCAAGGACCTCGTCGACGGCGCCCCCAAGCCGGTCCTCGAGAAGGTCGACAAGGCCGCGGCCGACAAGGCCAAGGAGCAGCTCGAGGGCGCGGGCGCGACCGTCACCCTCAAGTGACGCCCTGCTTCTGACGAAGCACCCTTCGGACGGGCCCGACCGCACCAGCGGTCGGGCCCGTCCTGTCTGTTCGGCCCCCGCCGGTCGAGAGGCCAAGACGCCTAGAGTCGGTCCTGATGTACGAGCCGGCGCCGCCCCACGACGAGGGCTGGCTCGACGTGGGCGACGGGCAGCGGCTCTACTACGAGGTGCGCGGCAACGCGGCGGGCACGCCTGCCATCGTTCTTCACGGCGGTCCGGGCTCGGGCTGCACGCCGTGGTGGGCGGGATTCTTCGACCCGGCGCTTTACCGCGTGGTGGTCCTGGACCAGCGCGGCGCCGGGCGCAGCACGCCCTCCGCACGCGACCCGCGCACCGACATGATGCTGAACACGACCGGTCACCTCGTCGGCGACCTCGAGCGCCTTCGGACGCACCTCCGCGTTGACCGCTGGCTGCTCCTCGGCGGCTCCTGGGGATCGACGCTCGGTCTCACGTATGCGGTCACACACCCCGAGCGGGTCCGCGCGGTCGTCCTTGGAGCGGTCACGCTCACCCGGGCCCGCGACGTCGAGTGGCTGACCCGAGGAGTCGGACGGTACTTCCCGGAGGCTCACGAGCGCTTCCTCACCGGGCTGCCACCGCAGGACCGAGAGGGAAACCTCGCCGCCGCATACGGGCGTCTTCTCGCCTCTCCGGACCGGCGGGTGCGGAATGCCGCGGCGGTCGCCTGGTGCCGGTGGGAGGAGGCCATCACGAGCCTTGACACCGACCCCGTCCCTGGCGTCTGGACCAACCCGCGGTATGTGGACGCGGACTTCCGGTACGGGTTCGCCCGGACCGTCACCCACTATTGGGGAAACGCCGCCTTCCAGTCGGACGACGCGATCCTGAGCCGGCTCGATCGGCTTGCGGGCATCCCCGCCCTGCTGTGTCACGGGCGGCTCGACCTCGCCGGTCCGGCCGACGTCGCCTGGGAGGTCGCCCGCGGGTGGCCGGGCGCCGATCTGCACGTCGTCCCCGGCGTGGGGCACCTGGGATCCGCCGCGATGAACGCCCTCATGGTCGCCGCGACGGACCGCTTCGCAGCGCTCTGACCTGCGCAAACGTCACCAATGAGCCGGCTGCGCTTGACGCGCGGGCACCGAGGGTCCATAGTCGTGGCGTTCTCGACAGGTCCGTCCTGGCTGGAGCGCCGCCCCCCGCGGGGCGGGCGTTCGCTGACGCGACTTGACTCGACTGGACAAGCATGCCCTTTGCGGGTAGACTGTCGCTTTGCGCTGCCTCCTGCCCGCAACCTCCGTCCTCTCGAGCGCTTCGTGGTGCCCCGACCGGTTCCCCTGCCGGCTGTCCGGGGCGAACCCTCACGGTGAGATCCGTGAACCGACCACGGTGCCGCTGCGAGCGCGCCGGAGGTCTCGGGAACGGGCAACGCTGACAACTCAAGTTCAGTAAGGCCCGTGGAAGGACCCTCCTTGGCTGCCTCGCGCACCGCGTCCCAGAATGTGTCCACCGCACGGACGGCCTCCGGCCGTCTGTCCTTCGCGAAGATCCGCGAACCCTTGGAGGTGCCCGACCTCCTGGCCCTCCAGACGGAGAGCTTCGACTGGCTGCTCGGCAACGAGCGGTGGCAGGCCCGTGTGGCTGCCGCCAAGGAGGCCGGTCGCACCGACGTGCCCGACCGTTCCGGACTCGAGGAGATCTTCGAGGAGATCTCCCCGATCGAGGACTTCTCGGGCTCGATGTCCCTCTCGTTCCGTGACCACCGGTTCGAGGACACCCGCAAGACCATCGAGTCCTGCAAGGAGCGCGACCAGACCTACGACGCGCCCCTCTTCGTCACCGCCGAGTTCATGAACACCAACACCGGCGAGATCAAGAGCCAGACCGTGTTCATGGGCGACTTCCCGCTCATGACCGAGCGGGGCACGTTCATCATCAACGGCACCGAGCGGGTCGTCGTCTCGCAGCTCGTCCGCAGTCCCGGCGTCTACTTCGAGCGCACCGCCGACAAGACCTCCGACAAGGATGTCTACACCTCCAAGGTCATTCCCAGCCGCGGCGCCTGGCTCGAGTTCGAGATCGACAAGCGCGACATGGTGGGCGTGCGCGTCGACCGGAAGCGCAAGCAGTCCGTCACGGTGCTCCTCAAGGCGCTCGGCTGGACCGAGGCGAAGATCCTCGAGGAGTTCGGCGACTACGAGTCGATGCGGCTCACCCTGGAGAAGGACCACACCTCCGGCCAGGACGACGCGCTGCTCGACATCTACCGCAAGCTGCGTCCGGGCGAGCCGCCGACCAAGGAGGCCGCTCAGACCCTGCTCGACAACCTCTACTTCAACGGCAAGCGCTACGACCTGGCCAAGGTCGGCCGCTACAAGCTGAACAAGAAGCTGGGGCTCGAGGAGCCGCTGGCCGCCTCCACGCTGTCCATCGAGGACATCGTCGCGACGATCAAGTTCCTCGTCGTCCTCCACGCCGGCGAGGCCACGATGAAGGGCCGTCGCGACGGCCAGGACGTCGACCTGCGGGTCGAGGTCGACGACATCGACCACTTCGGCAACCGTCGCCTGCGCAGCGTCGGCGAGCTCATCCAGAACCAGGTCCGCACCGGCCTGTCCCGGATGGAGCGCGTCGTCCGTGAGCGGATGACCACCCAGGACGTCGAGGCGATCACCCCGCAGACCCTCATCAACATCCGTCCGGTCGTGGCGAGCATCCGGGAGTTCTTCGGGACCTCCCAGCTCAGCCAGTTCATGGACCAGAACAACCCGCTGGCCGGGCTGACCCACAAGCGGCGCCTGTCCGCGCTCGGCCCCGGTGGTCTGTCCCGTGACCGCGCCGGCATGGAAGTCCGCGACGTCCACTCGTCCCACTACGGCCGGATGTGCCCGATCGAGACGCCGGAAGGCCCGAACATCGGGCTCATCGGCTCGCTCGCGTCGTACGGCCGGATCAACGCGTTCGGGTTCGTCGAGACCCCGTATCGCAAGGTCACCAAGGGCAAGGTCACCGACCACGTCGACTACCTCACCGCCGACGAGGAGGACGAGCACGTCATCGCCCAGGCGAACGAGCCGCTCACCACGGACAGCCACTTCGCCGAGGAGCGGGTGTTGGTCCGGACGAGGGGTGGCGAGGTCGAGTACATCCCCGGCGCCGACGTCGACTACATGGACGTCTCGCCGCGGCAGATGGTGTCGGCCGCCACCGCACTCATCCCGTTCCTCGAGCACGATGACGCCAACCGCGCCCTCATGGGCTCGAACATGCAGCGTCAGGCGGTGCCGCTGGTCCGGTCCGAGGCCCCGCTCGTGGGCACCGGCATGGAGCTGCGCGCCGCGGTCGACTCCGGTGACGTCGTCATCGCCGCCAAGGCCGGTGTCGTGACCGAGGTGAGCGCCGACCTGGTCACCGTGGCCAACGACGACGGCACCAACGTCACCTACCGGATCGCCAAGTTCGACCGCTCCAACCAGGGCAACTGCTACAACCAGATCGTCCGTGTGGACGAGGGGCAGCGGGTCGAGGTCGGCGACGTCATTGCCGACGGCCCGGCGACCGAGCGGGGCGAGATGGCGCTCGGCCGCAACCTGCTCGTGGCGTTCATGCCGTGGGAGGGCCACAACTACGAGGACGCCATCATCCTCAGCCAGCGTCTGGTGCAGGACGACGTCCTCTCCTCGATCCACATCGAGGAGCACGAGGTCGACGCCCGCGACACCAAGCTGGGGCCTGAGGAGATCACCCGTGACATCCCCAACGTCTCCGAAGAGGTCCTCGCCGACCTCGACGAGCGGGGGATCATCCGGATCGGCGCCGAGGTCCGCGACGGCGACCTGCTGGTCGGCAAGGTCACGCCCAAGGGCGAGACCGAGCTCACGCCCGAGGAGCGACTGCTCCGCGCGATCTTCGGCGAAAAGGCGCGGGAGGTCCGCGACACGTCCCTGAAGGTCCCGCACGGCGAGACCGGCACGGTCATCGGCGTCAAGGTCTTCGACAAGGACGAGGGCGACGACCTACCCCCTGGCGTCAACCAGCTGGTCCGCGTCTACGTCGCGAACAAGCGGAAGATCACCGACGGCGACAAGCTGGCCGGCCGGCACGGCAACAAGGGCGTCATCTCCAAGATCCTGCCCGTCGAGGACATGCCGTTCCTCGAGGACGGGACGCCGGTGGACGTCGTTCTCAACCCGCTCGGCGTGCCGGGCCGGATGAACGTCGGCCAGATCCTCGAGCTGCACCTCGGTTGGGCCGCCTCGCGCGGCTGGAGCGTCGCCGGCGACCCGGACTGGGCCAAGGCCCTTCCCAAGCACGCCTACGAGGCGCCCGCGGGGACCCGGGTGGCCAGCCCCGTCTTCGACGGCGCCGGCGAGGACGTCATCACCGGCCTGCTCGACGCGACCCACGAGACGCGCGACGGCGTGCGGCTCATCGACGGGTCGGGCAAGGCGCAGCTCTTCGACGGCCGCTCCGGCGAGCCGTTCCCGGAGCCGGTGTCGGTGGGCTACATGTACATCCTCAAGCTGCACCACCTCGTCGACGACAAGATCCACGCGCGCTCGACGGGCCCGTACTCGATGATCACCCAGCAGCCGCTCGGCGGTAAGGCCCAGTTCGGTGGCCAGCGCTTCGGTGAGATGGAGGTCTGGGCGCTCGAGGCGTACGGCGCGGCCTACACGCTCCAGGAGCTGCTCACCATCAAGTCCGACGACGTCCCCGGCCGGGTCAAGGTCTACGAGGCGATCGTCAAGGGCGAGAACATCCCCGACTCCGGCATCCCCGAGTCCTTCAAGGTCCTCCTCAAGGAGATGCAGTCGCTGTGTCTCAACGTCGAGGTCCTCTCCACCGATGGCCAGACCATCGAGATG
>DATLPT010000229.1:0-7204 GCA_035535635.1 Lapillicoccus sp.
GTTCTGCTGCTCGGCGTGGTCGCCGTGCTGTTCTTCGTCAAACAGAGCGCCGTCGGACCTACGGCCGAGACCCCGGGAGCGGTAGCGGCCGTGGACCAGTCGGTGCTTGCGGATACCGCGCCGGGCGGTGCGCCCGCGCCCTGAGTTTCTGGCGGGCCGGGCAGCGTGCGGGTCGGAGTGCGTTTGGTTCGGTACTGAGGACACCGGACGCACTCCGACATGCACTCTGATGTGGACACCTCCTCACGGACGTAGCGCCCACATCGCGACCGCCGCGGCGGCGGCCACGTTGAGCGAGTCGACGTCCCCGGCCATCGGGATCCTGACGGTGACGTCCGCCGCCGTGATCGTGCGCGGCCGCAGCCCGTCACCTTCGGTCCCGAGGACCAGGGCCAACCGCTCCGGCGGCGTGGCCGCGAGCTCGTCCAGCGTGACCGCGTCCTCGGTTAGGGCGAGCGCGGCGACGGTGAAGCCAGCCTCGCGCAGGCCGTCGACGGCCCGGGGCCACGGTTGGATCCGCGTCCACGGCACCTGGAACACCGTGCCCATCGAGACCCGGACCGCCCGGCGATAGAACGGGTCGGCGCACCTCGGGGTGACCAGAATGGCGTCGATGCCGAATGCGGCGCCACTGCGGAACGCCGCCCCGACGTTGGTGTGGTCCACGATGTCCTCGAGCACGAGGACCCGCCGGGCGTCACGGACGACGGAGTCGAGCGGGGGCAGCTCCGGGCGGTGCATGGAGGCCACGGCGCCGCGATGGAGGTGGAATCCGGTCAGCTCCTCCATGACGTCGTCCGGGCCGACGAACACCGGCACGCGGTCGCGCTCGGCGCCCTCCACCAAGTCGGCCAGGTCGGTCAGCCAGCGCTCGGCCATGAGGTACGACCGTGGTCGGTGACCGGCGGCGAGCGCCCGGCGGATGACCTTCTCCGACTCGGCCATGTACAGCCCGCGCTCCGGCTCGGTCCGCCGCCGGAGCGCCACGTCGGTGAGCCCGACGTAGTCCGTCAACAGCGCGATCGGGTCGTCGCGCGTCTCCTCGCCCGCCGGCACCCCGAGCCCTCGCGCCCGGCGAACCTCCTCGGCGGTGACCCGTACCGGCATCAGGGGAGGAACACCAGTTTAACGACGGCCACAGTGCCGATTACGACGATGAGCCCACGGAGGGCGGCAGGCGCAATGCGCCGCCCGATGCGAGCACCGACCAGCCCGCCGAGAAACGAGCCGACCGCGATGAAGAGGACGACCCACCAGTCGATCGAGCTACGAGCGAACAGGACGAACGTCACCGCCGCCACGGCGTTGACGATCGAGCTGAGGACGTTCTTGTAGGCGTTGAGGCGCTGGAGCGGCTCGGCGCTCAGTGCGCTGAAGATGCCCATAAGGAGGACGCCCTGAGCGGCCCCGAAGTACCCGCCGTACGCGCCGGCGACGAAGATGCCGATCCCCAGCGCCCACGCGTGCCAGCCGGGCTGGGCCTCGTCGGGATCGCGGTCCGCGGCCCGTCGCTGCAGCGACGGGCCCACGAGGACGAGGACCAGGGCGAGCACGATGAGGACGGGCACGATGGCCTGGAACGCCTCGGGCGGAAGCACGAGGAGCAGGGACGCGCCGACCAGTGACCCGAGGAACGACAGCGGGGCCAGCCGCCGGAGGGCCTGCGAGTGGCCCTCGAGCTCGTGGCGGTAGCCGTAGCTGCCGCTCACCCCGCCGGGGACGAGGCCGATGTTGTTGCTGACGTTGGCGGTCAGCGGCGGGTAGCCGAGGAAGAGCAACGTCGGGAACGTGATGAGCGACCCGGAGCCGACGATGGTGTTGATGGTGCCTGCCGCGAACCCCGCCGCGACGATGGCGGCCACGTCGAGCAGGGACACCCGGTCACCCTAGACCGGCCGACCGGCGTGCCTCGCGGGCCTGCGTTCCGGGGTATGCGCCGAGGTCAGCGCGGCGGCTGGCCACCCTCGGACTGCGTCTGCGGCCGAACCGGTTCGACCGCCGGCGCCGGTGGCACGGCGCGGGTGGGCTGCACCGCGCCGATGCGACCCCGCCGGGACGGGGACGCACCCTCGGTGGCCTCCGCACTGGCCTGTCCTGCCTGGCCGCGCGCCTCGGCGAGCGCCTGAGCCGGGTCCTGCAGTGACGTGTCGGCGAAGGCGTCGTCCTCCGGACCGGGGTCGACCCACCCGTCGTCCTCGGAACCGTCGACGCCCTCCTGCTGGACGCCGAGCGCCCCGCTGATCCCGCGCAGCGCGTCGGTGACCTCGGAGGGGATGATCCACATCTTGTTCGAGTCACCGCGCGCGAGCTGCGGGAGCACCTGGAGGTATTGGTACGCGAGCAGGCGCTGGGTCGGCTTGCCGCGGTGGATGGCCCCGAACACCTGCTGGATCGCCCGCGCCTGACCCTGAGCCTCGAGGATGCGGGCCTGGGCCGAACCTTCGGCGCGGAGGATCTGGGACTGCTTCTCACCCTCGGCCGACAGGATCGCGGACTGTTTGACACCCTCCGCGTTGAGGATGGCCGCTCGCCGGTCTCGCTCGGCGCGCATCTGCTTCTCCATCGAGTCCTGGATCGAGTGGGGCGGGTCGATCGCCTTGAGCTCGACGCGGTTGACACGGATGCCCCAACGCCCGGTCTCCTGGTCGAGCACGCCGCGCAGCTGGGCGTTGATCTGGTCGCGGGACGTGAGCGTCTGCTCGAGGTCGAGGGAGCCGATGACGTTACGGAGCGTGGTGACGGTGAGCTGCTCGATGCCCTGGATGAAGTTGGCGATCTCGTACACCGCGGACCGAGCGTCGGTCACGGTGTAGTAGATGACGGTGTCGATGCTGACGACGAGGTTGTCGGACGTGATGACCGGCTGCGGGGGGAACGTTACGACCTGCTCGCGCAGGTCGATGTTCGCCCGCACCTTGTCGACGAAGGGCACGAGGAAGTGCATACCGTCGTCGAGGGTGCGGCTGAAGCTTCCCAGTCGCTCGACGATCTGCGCGGTCTGCTGCGGGACGATCCGGACCGTCCGGACGGCGACGACGATCGCGAAGACGATGAGCAGTGCGACGACGACAAGAGTGACGACACTGCCGTCCATGGGGGTCTCCCTACTTTCGTTGGCTCCTGGACCGGTCCGGTCCTGGGTGAGTTCTGGGGTGTGACGCCTCGGTTGGACGTCGCGGCAGCCGCATCGGCTCCCGAATCACGGGCGGTCCGCCGTGCCGATCGTGGGAACCCGGGTGACGACCGCGGTGGCTCCGTCGATGCGCACGACGCGGACCTCCTCGCCCGGCTCGTGGGATTCCGGGTCGCTCGATCTGGCGGACCACGTCTCTCCACCGACCTTCACGCGCCCGCCGTGCTGGGTGACCGTCTCGAGGACAAAAGCGGACCGCCCGATGTAGCCGGCCGTGCCCATGGCGATGCCCTCGGGCCTCTTCCCGAACCGGCTCTTGGCCCAGGGGCGCGCCACGCCGAGCAGGATTCCGGCCACGACGACCGCGACGATGACCTGGACGGGGAAGGGCGCTCCCAACGCGGCCGCCACGGACCCGCCGAGCGCTCCGCCGGCGAGCATGGCGAACACGAAATCGACCGTCGCGGCCTCGATGGCTCCCAGCGCGATCGCGACCCCGATCCATGCCAGCCAGCCGAAGTCCTCGAACACCGACCGCCTCCTCCCCTGAGTCGCTTGGAGGCCCCCGGTGGCCGGCGGACCCCCTCATCGGTAGGACGCTCAGGACCTCAGCGTAGTTCCGTCCCGGACCGAGGACGCCGGAGGTCGGTCAGCCGACACGGACCGGGGCCGTCTGCCGCCCGATCGCGGCCTCTCCGGCAGCGGTATGCGTGGCCGCCCGCGCGCTCCACCGGTCGCCGTGTCGTTCGACGACGAGGCGCAGGCCGAAGGTCGCGGAGAGGTTGTCGGCGGTGAGCGTGCGCTCGAGAGGCCCCGCCGCGACGACCCGTCCCTGCCGGAGCAGAAGGACGTCGGTGAAGCCGGAGGGGATCTCCTCGACGTGATGCGTGACGAGGACCAGCGCGGGTGCCTCGATATCCGCAGCGAGCGCGCCCAGTCGGGCGACCAGGTCCTCCCGGCCGCCGAGGTCCAGACCCGCGGCGGGCTCGTCGAGGAGCATCACCTCCGGGTCGGTCATGAGCGCCCGGGCGATCTGGACCCGCTTCCGCTCCCCTTCGCTCAACGTCCCGAACCGGCGGTCGACAAGGTGAGCCGCACCGAGGGCCTCCAGCAGCGACATCGCCCGGCGATGGTCCTGCTGGTCGTACTCCTCCCGCCAGCGTCCGACGATGGCGTAGGACGCCGTGACGACGACGTTGCCGACGAGCTCGTCGACGGGGAACCGGTCGGCGATCGCCGCGCTGGACAAGCCGATGCGCGGTCGCAGCTCGAAGACGTCCACGGCGCCAAGCACCTCGCCGAGGATCCCGGCGACGCCACGAGTCGGGTGCATGCGGGCCGCCGCGACCTGCAGCAACGTCGTCTTTCCCGCGCCGTTGGGACCGAGGATCACCCAGCGCTCGCCTTCCTCGACCTCCCAGGTGATGTCGTCGAGCAGGGTGTTGCCGCCCCGAACCACGCTCACACCGGCGAAGGCGAGGACGTCGCTCATGGGAGACGACCCTAGACGACCTCCGCAGCGCTCCTGGGCCGTCCCCAGCCCCTCTTAGACTGGCGCGCGTGCCGGCCCTACCCCTCTCCGTGCGCTTCGCGCTCTGGGCGACCGTGGCGGTCCAGGGCGGCCTCGATCCGGACGACGCGGTGACCTCGGCGCACCGGGACGTCGACCACGTGACCGGAGAGCCGGCCGGGCGGCTCGAGCTCTGGCGCGACTTCGGGGAAAGCGCCGTCCTCGTCGCGCTCCCCCGCCCGGGCGACCTGACCGGTATGCCGCGCGCCGGGCTCGACGAGTCCGGCGCGGCCGCCGACGCGGGCCAGTGTGTCTTCGTGCCCGCCATGGGTGGCTTGCTCGTCCCGACGCTCACATTCTTTGGACCGGACGACGACGAAGGCACGGCCGTCGACTGGTCCGCATACGACAGCGAACCGGTACCCCGCCACCGGCTGGAGGCCCTGTCGCTGCGTGAGCTGGATCACGAGCTGGCCGAGGCCATCCGCGACGGCTCGGCGGCGCTGGAGGCGGTCGAGGGCCGCCCCTGGTCGGTGCAGCCGCGCGAGCACACCGAGCGTCGGCTCGAGGGCCGGACCTGGGGAGTGCCGCCCGGGACGTCGCCTCGGGCCCTCCGCGTCATGCTCTCGGCGGCCCGGGTCGGCATCATCGTCGACGAGGGCCTGCGCCTGGCCGCGACACCGTCCCTCGACGTGCACTCGTCGGGGCGGCGGGAGGTCGGGCTGCGCTCACTGCAGTCGGTCGCCGACCGGGCTCTCGCCGGAGCGACGAACCTGGCGGTGATGGATCTGGCCGGCTGGCGTCCCGTCTGACGAGCCGCTAGGAGAGGACCTGGCGGTAGACCTCCATGGTCCGGTCCCCGATCGAGGCCCACGAGAAGTGCTCGACCGCACGGGTGCGCCCGGCCAGGCCGAAGTGGCGCGCGCGCTCCCGGTCGGAGACCGCCTCGGTGAGCCGGCCCGCGAGGTCCGCCACGAACGCGTCCGGGTCCACTGGAGTACCGGTCCCGTCGTCGACCTGCTCGATGGGCACCAGCCAGCCGGTCTCGCCGTCGACGACGACCTCGGGGATGCCGCCGGTCGCCGTTGCGACGACGGCCAGTTCGCAGGCCATCGCCTCGAGGTTGACGATGCCGAGCGGTTCATAGACCGAAGGGCATACGAATACCGTTGCCGCAGAAAGGAGAGCGACGACCTCGTTGCGCGGCAGCATCTCGGGGATCCAGACGACGCCGTCACGCTTGGTCTTCAGCTCGCTCATGAGTCCCTCGACCTCGGCCATGATCTCCTTGGTGTCCGGCGCGCCGGCGCAGAGCACCAGCTGCACGTTCGGCGGTAGCGACGCGGCCGCCCGTAGCAGGTACGGCAGTCCCTTCTGCCGGGTGATCCGGCCGACGAAGATCACCGACGGCTTTTCCGGGTCGACGCCGTACTTGCGGACGACGTCCTCGTCGGGACCGCGTTGCCACAGCTGAGAGTCGATTCCGTTGTGCACCACATGAACTCGGTCGGGGTCGAGCGAGGGGTACGCCTTGAGGATGTCGGCCCGCATACCCGCACTCACGGCAACGACCGCCGCCGCACCCTCGTACGACTCCTTCTCTGCGAAGGAGGAGATGCGGTAGCCGCCGCCGAGCTGCTCGGCCTTCCAGGGCCGGAACGGCTCCAGACTGTGCGCGGTCACGACGTGGGGCATCCCGCCGAGCAGTGACGCCAGGTGCCCGGCGAAGTTGGCGTACCAGGTGTGCGAGTGCACCAGGTCGGCGCCCTCGCAGTCCGCGGCGATCGCCAAGTCGACCCCGAAGGTTTGCAGGGCCGCGTTGGCGGTCGCCAGCTCGGGCAGGTCGGCGTATGCGGTCGTGTTCGACTCATCTCGCGGGGCGCCGAAGCAGCGCACCTGCACGTCGACGTCACCGCGCTCGCGCAGCGCGCGGACCAGCTCGGCGACGTGGACACCGGCTCCTCCGTAGACGGCGGGCGGGTACTCCTTGCTGAGGATGTCGACGCGCACGCTGGCGACACTACTCAGTGGAACCGGCCGTTGGGAGACCTCGCGACCCGAGTGTCACGGCCCCTAGGGTTGGGGCCATGGCGCGAAGATCGCAGAATCCAAAGGTGTTGGCGATCGTGCTGGCCGGTGGGGAGGGGAAGCGGCTGATGCCCCTCACCTCGGACCGCGCCAAGCCGGCCGTCCCGTTCGGTGGCCCCTACCGGCTGATCGACTTCGCGCTCTCCAACGTCGTCAACTCGGGCTACCTCAAGGTCGTCGTCCTCACGCAGTACAAGTCGCACAGCCTCGACAAGCACGTCACCGCGACGTGGCGGATGTCGACGCTGCTCGGCAACTACGTCGCGCCGGTTCCCGCGCAGCAGCGGGTCGGCAAGGACTGGTATCTCGGCAGCGCGGACGCGATCTTCCAGAGCCTCAACCTGATCCACGACGAGCACCCCGACATCGTCGTCGTCGTGGGCGCGGACCACGTCTACCGCATGGATTTCTCGCAGATGGTCGAGCAGCACCAGGAGACCGGCGCCGGCGTGACCGTCGCGGCCATCCGCCAG
>DATLPT010000230.1:0-7082 GCA_035535635.1 Lapillicoccus sp.
GCCGATCCCACTGATCCGCCTGTCGACCCGGAGGAACCGGTCAACCCCGCTTAGCCCCGTCGCGGGCCATGAAGGGCACCGACGTCCTCACGGGCCTCAATGCCGGCAGCACCGTTCGAGCTCGCACCAGCCGCCGCTGCCGCGACCGGCACCCGTTGACCACCGCCGCCCTCAGGTATGCGAGAGCCGCAGCCCGCTCCGGCAGGTCCCGCCAGTGCCGATGCAGCGCGACAAAGGCGTCCTGCACGACTTCCTCAGCGGCGTCCCGATCACCAAGACAGAACGCCAGCCCAACCAGGTCGGCGGAGTGCCGATGAAAGAGGACGGCCACCGCGTCGTCCCGGTCCACAACAACCTCAGGTAACGACCTGGTGCTACCGCCCTTGCGGCGCTCCGGGGCCACGGACACCTCCGGCGGTTGCCCGCTCACATCCCATTAGTCGCCCGACACCCCCTGAGTGGCGACACAGATCCGCCAGGATTTTCCTCACTTCGAGACCTCAACCCCGGACATTTTTCCCGCACTACACCGGAAAACGGCACGCTCAAGGACACCGAGATAACGAGAGTGGCGCCACGGCCGACAAGGAGCCTCGCGACATGTCCGACGCGAGGGGTGGCGCAGCGGTCAGCCGACCCGGTCGACGACGGACGTGACGAGCGCGGTCAACGCCGCCTTGGCGTCGGACTCGGGCAGCGGCTCCAGCAACGCCACCGCCTCGACGCCGACACCGCGGGTGGTCTCCCGAGCGCGCTCCACGGCGGGATTGGCTCGCAACAGTGCCAGGGCCTCGGCGAGCCGGTCGTCGTCGCGCAGGTCGCCGAAGAGCAGTTCGCGCAACCGCGCATCCGCAGGGTCGGTGCCGCGCTTGGCGTAGAGGACGGCCAAGGTGTCCACGCCCTCGCGCAGATCGGTGCCCGGAGTCTTGCCCGTCTCCGCGGTGTCGGAGGCGATGTCGATGAGGTCGTCGGCGAGCTGGAAGGCCACGCCCAAGCGCTCGCCGTAGGCGGCCATGAGCTCGACGACGTCGTCCGAGCAGCCACCGAACATCGCGCCGTAGCGGGCCGCCGTCGCGATGAGAGAGCCGGTCTTGTCGTGGAGTACGCCGAGGTAGTAGTCCACCGGGTCCTCGCCCGGCGGGCAGGGCCGGTCGTCCCGGATCTGCCCGGCACACAACCGCACGAAGGCCTGCGCCTGGATGAGAACCGCCTCCGCGCCCAGCCCAGCGACGAGCTCGGACGCCTTCCCGAACAGCAGGTCGCCGACGAGGATCGCCGTCGAGTTGTCGTACTTCGCGTTGGCGCTCGGGACGCCGCGACGCACTTCGGCCTCGTCCATGACGTCGTCGTGGTACAGCGAAGCGAGGTGGGTCAGCTCGACCCCAGCCCCGGCGGCGATCACCTGGTCGCCAACGCCGCTGCCGAGCTCGGACGCCAGCAGCGTCAGCAGCGGGCGGAACCGCTTGCCCCCGGCCTCCGCGAGATGGGCCGACGCCTGCGCGATGAGGGGGTCGTCGTGGTCGACGGTCGCCAGGATGAGGTCGTCGACCCTCACCATCCCGTCCTGCACCCGCGCCGCCAGGGCCGGCGCGAGGCCGGGCACGGCGAGAACGGGCGGAGAGGCGTTCATCTCCGCATTCTCGCAAACGGCCGCGTCATCTCAGGAACTGGGAGGCGTTCCCGGCCAGGAGCAGGAGGGAGGACGGCGCGACACCGAGGACGAGGGTCAGCAGTGCTCCGAAGCCGATGGCGACCTGGGTGAGCGCGGACGGCGTGACGACGCCGACGGAGTCACTCTGAGAGTCGCTGAAGTACATGAGCACGATGACCCGGACGTAGACGAAGACCGTGATCGCGCTGCACAACAGGCCGACGACGACCATGACCGCGCCGGCGCCACCACTGCGGAGAGCCGGCTCGAACACCGCGAACTTCGCCGTGAACCCCGACGTCAGCGGGATGCCGGCGAAGGCCAGCAAGAGGAACGCGAACAGTGCGGCGGTGAGCGGATGTCGCCGGCCCAGCCCGGCCCACTGGCTCAGACGGGTCGCCTCCGACTGGTTGCCCTGGTCCCGCACCAGGTTGACGATGCCGAACGCGGCGATGGTCATAAGCCCGTAGCAGACGAGGTAGAACATCACGCCGCGGATGCCGCCCCGGTCGAAGGCCAGCACGCCCACGAGGATGAAACCCGCGTGGGCGATCGACGAGTAGGCCAGCATGCGCTTCATGTCGGTCTGGGTGACCGAGAGCACGGCGCCGACGACCATGGTCAGGATCGCGACGACGACGACCGCCGGCGCCCAGTCCCACCGGTCTCCGGCGATGCCGACGTAGACCAAGCGCAGGATCGCCCCGAACGCCGCGACCTTCGTGGCGGCCGCCATCCAGCCGGTCACGGGGGTCGGAGCTCCCTCGTATGCGTCGGGCACCCAGGCGTGGAACGGCGCGGCGCCGATCTTGAACAGCAGACCGAAGGCGACGAGGAGAACGCCAGGGACCAGCAGCCCGTTCATCGCCGACTGACCGTTGGTGATCGCGTCGGCGATGTCCGAGAGGTACACCGATCCCGAGTAACCGAAGAGCAGGGCGGTACCGAAGAGGAAGAAGGCCGACGAGAAGGAGCCGAGCAGGAAGTACTTGAGCGAAGCTTCCTGGGAGAGCAGCCGGCGCCGACGAGCCAGCCCGACGAGGATGTAGAGCGGCAGCGACAGCACCTCGAGGGCGACGAACATCGTGATGAGGTCTCCGGCCGCGGGAAACAGCATCATGCCGCCGACGGCGAAGAGGGCCAGCGGGAAGACCTCGGAGGTGGCCAGTCCCGCTCGGACCGCCAGAGCCTCCTGAGCCGAGCCCGGCGTCGCGGCGCCCATCGGCGTGAACGCGTCGGACCCGGTTCCGCCCAGCCTCTCGGCCATCGTGAGCACGCCCATGAACGACAGGACGAGGATGAGGCCCTGGAGGAAGAGGGCCGGTCCGTCGATGACGACCGATCCCTTGACGCCGGCGCCGGACGGCAGCCCGGCGGTCGACGTCTGGTTGTTCACCGCCACGAGGACCACGGCCAGGAAGGCGCCGACGAGGCCGATGAGCGTGATGGCGACCTGGACCGGGTACCGGCTCTGCCGCGGCACGAAGGCCTCGACGAGGACGCCGACGAGGGCGAACCCGAAGACGAGGAGCAGCGGAAGGAGAGCGGCGTAGTCGAGCGACGCCGCGATGAACTGGGCGGGGAGCAGGGGAACGGGAGTGGCGCTCACTGGGCGCTCCCTTCCGCGTTGACCGGCACGACGGGCGCCGGGTCGGTCACGCCCATGTAGCCGAGTGTCGTGGACACCGCCGGGTTGATCAGGTCGAGCGCGGGCTTGGGGTAGAAGCCGAGCACGAGGAACAGGGCGATGAGCGGCGCGATGATCCACTTCTCGCGGCCGCCCGCGTCACGAGTACCAGTGGCACTGTCCGGGACCGGACCGGTCGCCATCCGCTTGTACATGAGCAGGATGTAGAGCGCCGCGAGGATGATGCCGAAGGTCGCGATGACCGCTGGAACCGGGTACCGCTGGAACGTGCCGACCAGGGTCAGGAACTCGGCGACGAAGGCGCCGAGGCCGGGTAGGGCCAAACCCGAGAAGCCGGCCACGAGGAACGACCCGGCAAGCACCGGGGTCACGCGCTGCCAGCCGCCGAAGTCCGAAATCCGCTTGCTGCCCCGGCGGCTGACCATCATCGCGGCGATGAGGAACAGCGCGGCCGTGGTGAACCCGTGGTTGACCATGTAGAGCGTCGAGCCCGCGAAGCCGGTCGAGGTCATCGCGAAGATGCCGAGGACGATGAACCCGAAGTGGCTGATCGAGGTGTAGGCGATCAACCGCATGACGTCGGTCTGCCCGATGGCCAGCAGCGCGCCGTAGAGCACCGAGATGACCGCGAGCGCGATGACCACCGGTGTGGCCCACTGCGACGCTTCCGGGAAGAGCTGGAGGCAGAACCGGATCATCCCGTAGGTGCCGACCTTGTCGAGCACGCCGACGAGCAGCGTGGCCGTCGCCGGGGGCGCCGCGGTGGCGGCGTCCGGAAGCCAGGTGTGGACCGGCACCATGGGCGCCTTGACCGCGAAGGCGAAGAAGAAGCCGAGGAACAGCAGCCGGCCGGTGGTCGGGTCGAGGTTCAGGCCGGTGAGCCTCTCGACGAGGAAGCCCTCGGCCCCGCCGGGACCCTGGGTGTAGAGGCCGATGACCGCGGCCAGCATGATGAGCCCGCCGGCGAGGGAGAACACGAGGAACTTCACCGCGGCGTACTGCCGGCGGGCCCCGCCGTACTGCCCGATGAGGAAGTACACCGGGATGAGCATCGCCTCGAAGAAGACGTAGAAGAGGAAGACGTCGGTCGCGGCGAAGACGCCGACCATGAACGTCTCGAGAACGAGCATGAGCGCGAAGTAGCTCTTCTCGCGCCGATCCGGCGCGTCGCTCCCCGCCGGGAGGTCACGCCAGGCGGCCAATAGGCAAATCGGCGTGAGGACGAGCGACATGAGGATCAGGGCGAGCGCGATGCCGTCGACACCGAGCGCGTAGCTGACCCCGAACTGCGGGATCCACTGGTGTTGCTCGACCAGGCGGAACTGACCGGTGGTCGACGAACCCGCATACGCGACCGTCGCGAGGATCCCGGCGACGAGGGTGACCAGCGAGAAGCCGAGCGCCACCTGCTTGGCCCGCGCCGCCGCCCCGGACGGCAGCAGCCAGACGACGACCGCTCCGACCAGCGGGATGGCGCCGACGACCGTCAGCCACGGGAAGGACGTCATCACTGCATCACCCACACGGCGCCGACGAGCAGGACGACGCCGACGAGCATCGTCAGGGCGTAGGACCGGGCGTACCCGTTCTGGACCTTCCGCCATCGCCCGGACGTGCCGGCGACGAGCCGTCCGAGCCCGGTGGCGGCTCCGTCGACGCCCGCGCTGTCGGCGAACACCAGCGACCTGGTCAGGTGGATGCCCGGCCGCATGAACACGCCCTCGTTGACGGAGTCCTGGTAGAGGTCGTTGCGGGCGGCCTGGGTGAGGATGCTGCCGGCCGGAGCGGTCTGGGGGACCTCGTCGCGGATGTAGCGAGCCCACGCGAGCAGCACGCCGGCGGCCACGAGGAGGAGGGTGGCGACGGTGATGGCCACGGCTGGAATGACGGGGTGCTCTCCCTCGGCGCCCAGCCCGGCCTCGCTCGCGCTGCCGAAGACGGGGTCCAGCCAGCCGGTGATGAGGCCGGTCGGGATGAGGATCAACCCGAGGAACCCAGATCCCAGCGACAGCACCATCATCGGAACGGTCATGGTCAACGGCGCCTCGTGCGGATGGACGTCGGAGGTCCAGCGCCGCTTGCCCAGGAAGGTCATGAAGTACAGCCGCGACATGTAGAAGGCGGTGATGCCGGCGCCGATCAGCGCGGCACCGCCGAAGACCCACGGTCGCCAGCCCTCTCCGATGAATGCGGCCTCGATGATCCGGTCCTTGGTGAAGAAGCCGGACAGCCCGGGGAAGCCGATGATGGCCAGCCACCCGACGCCGAACGTGACGGCGGTGATCCGGATGACCGTGAAGAGACCGCCGAACCGGCGCATGTCGACCTGGTCGTTCATCGCGTGCATGACCGAACCCGCGCCGAGGAACATCCCCGCCTTGAAGAAGCCGTGGGTCAGCAGATGGGCGATCGCGAACGCATACCCCACCGGTCCGAGCCCCGCCGCGAGCATCATGTAGCCGATCTGGCTCATCGTCGACGCGGCCAGCGCCTTCTTGATGTCGTCCTTCGCACACCCGACGATCGCCCCGTACAACAGGGTGATCGCGCCGACGATGACGACGACGAGCTGCGCGGTCGGCGCTGCCTCGTAGACGACGTTGCTGCGCACCACGAGGTAGACGCCGGCGGTCACCATGGTCGCCGCGTGGATCAGTGCCGACACCGGCGTGGGGCCGGCCATCGCGTCGCCGAGCCAGCTCTGCAGCGGGAACTGCGCCGACTTGCCGCAGGCCCCGAGGAGAAGGAACAACCCCAACGCGGTGACCGCGCCCTGGCTGGCCTGTCCGACGCCCGCGTTGACCGAGGCGAAGTCGACCGCCCCGAACTGCCAGAACATGATCATGATCGCGACGGAGAGCCCGAGGTCGCCTACCCGGTTGACGACGAACGCCTTGTTGGCCGCCGTCGCATACGCCGGCCGGTAGTTCCAGAAGCCGATGAGCAGGTACGACGCCAGACCGACGCCCTCCCACCCGACGTAGAGCAGCAGGTAGGAGTCGGCGAGGACGAGCAGCAGCATCGCCGCCACGAAAAGGTTCATGTAGGCGAAGAACCGCCGCTTTTCAGGATCATCCGCCATGTACCCGAGCGAGTACACGTGGATGAGCGAGCCGACGAACGTGATGAGCAGGACAAAGGCGGTCGACAGCTGGTCGACGAGCAGGCCGGCGCTGAGCTGGAACTGGCCGGCGGGTAGCCAGTCGTAGAGCGTGATGTGCATCGGGCGGGCCTCGTCGCTGCGGCCGGCCATCTGCAGGACGATGAGCAGCCCGACGACGAAGGACGCCCAGGAGAGGCACACAGCGAGCACCGGGCCGAACCGGTCGGTCCGCTTACCACCGACGAGCAGCAGGAGAGCACCGAGCGCGGGGAAGACGATGAGCAGCCAGGCGTATGCGGTGATGCCGGTCGCGGCGGCGGCCTGCCCTTCGGCGGTGGCCAGGGTCAGCACAGCGCTTCTTTCACAGACACGTGGCTCCTCTTACAGCTTCAGGAGGTTGGCGTTGTCGACCGAGGCCGACCGGCGGGAACGGAAGATGGCCATGATGATGGCCAGGCCGACGACGACCTCGGCCGCCGCGACGACCATGACGAACAGGGCGATGACCTGGCCGTCGAGCGTGCCGTAGATCCGAGCGAATGTCACGAAGGCGAGGTTCGTCGCGTTGAGCATCAGCTCGACGCCCATGAAGACGATGATCGCGTTGCGCCGCAACAGGACCGCGGCCGCGCCGATCGTGAACAAGATGGTCGCGAGGTAGACGTAGTGGACGAGGTTCA
>DATLPT010000231.1:0-5323 GCA_035535635.1 Lapillicoccus sp.
GGACGATCCGGCGAGCGCCGCTATGAGCCGCCTCGACGGCCGCGGCGACCCGCTCGGCTGCCTCACCCGTCGCGTACGACGCGCGCTCGGTCGGATTCCAGTCCTCGACGGAGCATCCGGCCAGCCCCGACTCGGCAGCGAGTCGGATGGTCTCGGCCACCTCGGCCGGGTCGTCGCCGAACCCGTTCTCCAGGTCCGCCGAGACCGGGATCTCGACTGCACTGACGAGAGCGGCGGCGTGGGCCAGCGCCTCATCGCGAGTGACGTTGCCGTCGGTGCGCCCGTGGGTACCCGCGAACCCGGCGCTGGTCGTTGCGAGGGCCCGGAAACCCATCGCGGCGAGCAGCCGGGCAGACCCAGCGTCCCAAGGGTTCGGCATGAGGAGAGGCGTCCCGGGGACATGGAGGGCGAGGAAGTCGGTCGCGCGGTCGGTCATCAGAACCCCGCCGGCCCGAACTCCGGAAAGCGCAGCCGCTCTTGCGACCCGACGCCCATGAGGCTCCGGGTAAGCGTCTCCTGGTCGGAGAGCAGCGCGTCGAGCGCCGCCGCGAGGTGGTCGTCGGCCGGTTCCGTTCCCGCGGCGGCAGCCAGCAGCACCGCCCGCCGGACCAGCTCCTTGGCGAACGATGCCGTCGTGCCCTCGCTCCGCACTGCCGCGTCGCCCACCGCCTCGTCGGAGAAGAGCGCACCCGCATACAAGCGCAGCAGTGCGCGGCGGCCCGGTTCGTCGGGAAGCGGAATCTCGGCGGCGAGGTCGACCCGACCCGGCCGCTGGCTGAGCGCCCGTTCGAGGTTCTCCACCCGGTTCGTCGTGAGCAAGAAGGCGACGTCGGCGTCGGCGTCGATGCCGTCGAGCGCGTCGAGGACTTCGAAGAGCAAGGGCTTGGCCATCGGCCCGAACGAGCGGTCCTCGGCGATGAGGTCGCAGTCCTCGAGCACCACGAGAGCGGGTTGGTGGGCCCGCGCGATCTTGGCCGCGTCGTGGATGAACTGCAGCGACCCACCGGCCAGCAGGACGACGGTCGTGTCGCGGCCCTGACTGAGCAAGTAGCGCATCGTATGCGTCTTCCCGGTACCCGGCGGGCCGAAGAGGAGCACGCCTCGCTTGAGGTGCTGGCCGTAGGCGGCGAGGACCTCCCGGTGTGCCGCGATGCCGAGCACGTGCTCGCTGACCCGCTCGAGGAGCCCGTCCGGCAGCACGACGTCGTTCCGCGTGAGCGTCGGACGCTCAACGAAGCCGATCCCGGCCAGACCCGGACCGTAGGGGTCCTGGGAGAAGGTGACGACCTGGCCGCGCAGGACACTGTGGTCGACCATCAGTTCACGCACCTCGGCCACCAGCGCCCTGCTCACCTCGGCGTCGGCCGCCAGCACGTCGATGCTCCCTGCCGGCCGCATCGCCTGGGCCGTCGGCGCCATCTGGCGTACCGCGACGGGCTCGCCTCGGTAGCGGAACAGGCGCAGGCCCACGGCGACGACGTTGCGATGGTCGTCGGGGCCGGGCCCGGTCGCCCTCTGTACGTACTCGACCTGGCCGAGGGCGCCGGCGATACCCATCTGCGCGTGCTGGATCTGGTCGCCGAACGTCATGTGGTGCCGCATCTCGCCGCCGCCGAGTCCGAGAAGCTGCGCGTCCGGGTCGCGCCCGGCCAGCTCCTCGACGGCGATGTCGGCATCGACGGTGCGGTGCCCCGGTACCTCCTCGGTGGTGACCGGCAGCCCGGCCGGGCGGACGCCCAGGTGCGTCTCGAGGACGTCGAGAAGACTCGGCCCGGCATCGTCCGGCTCCAGGCCACGCATGAGCAGGTTCGCCACCCGGCGCAGCTCTCGCAGCGTCCGGCGCATCTCCTGGTCCGTGGTGAGCGTCGAGTCGTCTGCGGAAGCGGTCATCCTCGGACCGTATCGGGGCTGGCTGGCCTCAGATCAGCAGCCCGTCCGCCACCAGCGCGCTCAGCAGTGGGGTCGCGGTCTGGACCACCTCCGCCTCGGGCCGGTCGAGCAGCGTCGCGATGGCTCCCAGCGCCTGGCGAGCCGTGAGGCTGCCGTCGCAGACACCGACGAGGGCGGCGCCGACCGTGTCGAGCCGGACCACGCGGCCGAGACCTCCGCCCTGCCGCAGCTGGATCACCTCGGGATCCGGCGCGCCGGGCCGGACGTGCCACTCCTCGATGACGTCCGCGGCGCAGGTCCAGGCGACGTCGAGAAGGGCGTCGTCGTCGTGCTCGGCCAGCCAGGTACGCGCTCGCAGGCCGGCGTCAACGGCGGGGCCCATGGCGGCGGCCACCGGTCCTCGATGGTCGGTCAGGTCGGTCCACACCGCTCGCGAGCGGGCCGGGCGCTGGAGGGCGACCACCCCGAACCCGATCCGCTCGACACCGCGGCCGGCGAAGTCGGCCAGCCACGCGGCATACAGGTCGTCGTAACCCGGCGCGCCACTGCGCGACCCGGCGTCCCCGGCCCACAGCTCGGCGTACTCGGCCGGGTCCTGCTCGTCACGCTGCACGACCCAGGCGTCGATGCCGGCGCCGTCCAGCCACGAACCCCAGACGTCGCACCAGGTCTGGCCGGCGGGCACCTCCCAGTTGCCGATCAGGAGGGCGACCCCGCCCGGCTCCAGGTGGTCACCAAGAGCGCGGACCAGACGCTGGACGACGGCGTCGCCGACCAGGCCGGCGTCGCGGTACTCGTACCTGACGACCCCAGGGCGCCGCGGCGTGATGACGAAGGGCGGGTTGCTGACGACGAGGCCGAAGCGCTCGCGGGCGACCGGTTCGAGGAGGCTTCCGAACCGCAGCTCGACCTCGGCAGCGTTCAGGGTCGTCGTGAACTGCGCGAAGGCGAGCGCCCGCTCGGAGACGTCGGTCGCGACGACCTGGTCGCAATGGGTTGCCAGATGCAGGGCCTGGACGCCACAACCCGTGCCGAGGTCGAGCGCGCGGCGGACCGCGCGGCGCGGCGTCCACTGCGCGACGGTCGTCGAGGCCGGCCCGACGCCGATGACGTGGTCCGTGGGGAGTGGACCGCCGCGGGCGATCTCCGACTGGTCGGCGACGATCCACCAGTCGTGCGCCTCGTCGCCGTAGGGACGCAGGTCGCACGCGGCACGCACCTCACCCCCGCTCGCTTCGACCAGCCCCAGCGCGGCCGCACCGGCGGTCGCCAGCGACGGGAGAGCGCGGTCGAGGTCGACGTCGGACACGGGCATACCGAGACCGAAGCATCGCACCAGCACGGCGGCGGGGTCGCGGTTGTTCCGGGTGGTCAGGTCGGCGGGGAGCGCCTGTTCCCGGTGGAGCGCCGCATCGGCGACCGGGCCGAGGACCGCACGAACGCCGTCGACGGTGTATGCCGCGTGCTCGAGGTCCGCGCGAAGGACGGGGAGCAGAGCGCGGTCGGAGCGCGGCGGCGGAGGCATCCGCCACACCGTATGCCGCCCGTCTCATGCAAAGGGGGAGCCCACCGTCCGGATACCGGACGGTGGGGCTCGCATTCGCAAAAGGAGCGCGGGTCAGACCCGGCTCTGCTCCTCGTCGGCCTGGGCCTGAGCCCGGGCGAGGGCGGCCTCGTCCTCCGCGCCGGTGACCAGCGCCTCCCCCTCCGGGGTGGCCGCCAGCTCGTCGTCGTCCAGCGGTTCCGCCTCGTCGAGGTCTTCGTCGCCGCCGACCGCGAGGTCGCGCGACTTGGACACCGCGACCGCGGCGATGATGATGATCAGCGCGACCGCGGCGATGCCATACCGCACCAGCGGGTTGGCCGTGTTGCCGAGTGTCAGGATCACGATGGCCGGCGCGATGAGCACCGACACGAGGTTCATGACCTTGATGAGCGGGTTGATCGCCGGGCCGGCGGTGTCCTTGAACGGGTCGCCGACGGTGTCGCCGATGACGGTGGCCGCGTGGGCGTCGGAGCCCTTGCCGCCGTAATGACCGTCCTCGACGATCTTCTTCGCGTTGTCCCAGGAGCCGCCGCTGTTGGCGAGGAAGACGGCCATGAGGCAGCCGGTGCCGATAGCACCTGCGAGGAAGCCGGCCAGGGCGCCGACGCCGAGGCCGAAGCCGATGACGACCGGGGTGAGGGCGGCCAGCAGGCCCGGGGTGGCGAGCTCGCGGAGCGAGTCGCGGGTGCAGATGTCGACGACCCGGGCGTACTCGGGCTTCTCCGTGTAGTCCATGATCCCGGGGTGCTCGCGGAACTGGCGACGCACCTCGAAGACGATGGCGCCGGCGGCCCGGGTGACGGCGTTGATCGCGAGCCCGGAGAAGAGGAACACCACGGCGGCACCGAGGAGCAGTCCGACGAGCGTGCTCGGCGTGACGATCTGGGTGTTGAACATGTTCTGCACGAACTGGCTCGGCGCCTCGGTGATCTGGTTGGTGTTTAGCAGCTGCTGCACCTGGGTGCTCCAGGCGTCGGTGAACGAGCCGAACAGCGCGGTCGCGGCCAGCACGGCCGTCGCGATGGCGATGCCCTTGGTGATCGCCTTGGTGGTGTTGCCGACGGCGTCGAGGTCGGTGAGGATCTGCGCGCCCTCGGCGTCGATGTCGCCGGACATCTCGGCGATGCCCTGGGCGTTGTCGGAGACCGGGCCGAAGGTGTCCATGGCGACGATGACGCCGACCGTGGTGAGCAGGCCGGTACCGGCGACCGCCACGAAGAACAGGGCCAGCGAGACCGAGCCGCCACCGAGCAGGAACGCGCCGTAGACCGCCGCGCCGATGATGACCGCGGTGTAGACCGCCGACTCGAAGCCGACCCCGATGCCGGCGAGGATCACCGTGGCGGCACCGGTACGCGAGGTGCGGGCCACGTCACGAGTCGGCCGCTTGTCGGTGCCGGTGAAGTGGCCGGTCAGCCAGAGGATAATGGCGGCCAGGACGATGCCGAGGATGACGGCGACGCTGGCGCGGATGTGCAGGCCGTCGACCGCCGGGTCGGTGATCGCCCCGTTGGCGTCGGTCTTGGCCGCGACGACGTTGGGCAGGTAGAGGAACACAGCTGCTACGGACAGGACCGCCGAGATCACCGCCGAGATGTAGAAGCCCTGGTTGATGGCCGAGAGGGCGTTCTGGCCCGGCTTCACCCGGGTGATGAAGACCCCGATGATCGCGGTGATGGCGCCGATCGCGGGGATGATCAGCGGGAAGACCAGGCCTTCCGAACCGGGGGCAAGGGCGACTGAGCCGAGGATGAGCGCGGCGACGAGGGTCACCGCATACGACTCGAAGAGGTCGGCGGCCATGCCGGCGCAGTCGCCGACGTTGTCACCGACGTTGTCGGCGATGGTGGCGGCGTTGCGCGGGTCGTCCTCGGGTATGCCCGCCTC
>DATLPT010000232.1:0-6491 GCA_035535635.1 Lapillicoccus sp.
CTGATGCTCTCCTCGATCGGGTCGACCTGCCAGGCGTGGACGACGGTGAGCCCGGTGCCGCGCTCGGCGGCCTGCAGGTAGGCATACCCGACCGCCTCGGCGGACAGTGGCGAGCCGTCCACGCCGACGACGACGTGGCCGCGCGGGCGGGGCGATGCGTCGGGGGGACGACGACGACCGGGCAGGACGCGTGCGAGGCCACCTGGATGGCCGTCGACCCGAGCAGCACGCTGCGCACGCGCCCTGTCCCTCGCCCGGTGACGACGACGGTGTCGGCGGTCTCGGACGCCCCCAACAGCAGGGGGACCAACCGCCCCTCGATGCCCGTGGTGCGGACATCGAGGTCCGGGACGAGGCGGGAGACCCGAGCGGCGGCCTGCGCGAGGGCCTCGGTCGGGTCGACCGCGTCGAAGGGGACCATCGGCGCCAACGGCGACTCGGGGGAGCTCTGCTCCCCCGTGGCCACGAGGTGCAACGGCCTTCCGCGCCGCACCGCCTCATCGACCGCCCAGTCGACGGCGGCCCCGTCGGCGTTCTGGCCGTCCAACGCGACGACGACGGCTCCCAGGCTGAGGTCCTTGACCACGCTCATGTCCACTCCTTCGCCAACGCCCGGTGCGGGCTACCTCCACCGTCCGTCCTGAGGCCCCGGACCGGCAGGGCCGAAGGTCCCCGTGACGGCTGCACGCATCGCCGATCCGTACGATCGGACACATGGGCCTGGACCCGAAGCCGCCGCGGGTCGATCCCGACCGACCACCCAGCCCGTATGCGTCGCTCGGGGCCGTCGAGCTCGACGACCTGCTCCGTGACCTCGACGGCATGCTCGGCGAGCTCGGCGAGCGGGCCTCCTCGGCCAGCGGAGCCCACGCCCGTCTCGGTGCCCTGCTCGACGCCGTCGTCGCGGTGACGTCCGGTCTCGAGCTGGCCGACGTCCTGTCGCGGATCATCCGCGCCGCGTGCTCGCTCGTGGGCGCCCGGTACGGCGCCCTCGGCGTGCTCGGTCCGAGTGGCGAGCGGCTCGCCGAGTTCGTCACGGAAGGGGTCACGGCCGCGGAACGTGCCGCGATCGGTGACCCGCCCGCGGGACACGGCGTGCTCGGACTGCTCATTCGCAACCCTCGGCCGCAACGCCTTCGCGACATCCGTCAGCACCCGGACTCCTTCGGGTTCCCGCCGAACCATCCTCCGATGCGCAGCTTCCTCGGCACACCGATCCGGATTCGCGACGAGGTCTTCGGCAACCTCTACCTCGCGGAGAAGCAGGGCCCGGAGGAGCACAACGAGTTCAGCGCCGAGGACGAGTCGGTCGTCGTCGCCCTGGCGTCAGCCGCCGGGGTGGCCATCGACAACGCGCGGCTCTACGACACCAGCCGGCGTCGAGCCCTCGCGTCGGACGCAATCGGAGACCTCACGCACGCCCTCCTCGAGGGACGCGACGAGAAGGAGGCACTGGGCGCGTTCGCCAGCGCCGTCGTCGCGATCGCCGCGGCGACTCGGGTCGGGGTGGTCCTCCACGACGACGGCGGACGCCGGTACCTCGCCGCCTCCTCGTGGGGAGCCGACCTCGACGCCGACTCCCAAACCAGCTTCGACGACGCCGTCTGGGACACGCTCGAGACGTCGCGAGAGCCCGTGGTCCTCCTGGCGGAGACTCCTGATCGCAACGCCGAGCCGCAGCCGTCCGTCGCGGCCGTGCTCCGCGTCGATCCCGCCAGTCCCACCGCAGTGCTCAATCTCGCCTCGGGCGATGCCGACGTCGGGCTCGTCCTCGTGGCCTGGGACCGGTCGCACGCCGAACCGCTCATCGACCTCCGCGAGCTCGCCGAACTGGCCCGGCACGCCGGCCTGGTTCTTCTCGCCGGCCGGACCCGCCACACCCGGAGCCGGATGGCCCTCCTCGAGGACCGGGAGCGCATCGCCCGCGACATGCACGACCACGTCATCCAGCGCCTCTTCGCGACCGGCCTGTCGCTCCAGACCGCAGCGCAGGCGTCCACGGATCCCCTGGTTCAGCACCGGGTCGACGAGGCGGTGGATGCCCTCGACGCCTCCATCCGCGAGATCCGGATGACGATCTCCGAGCTGTCCCAGACTCGCACGGACCTGTCGGCCGAGGCGCAGCTGCGACAGGTCACCTCGGCCTTCGCGCGCGGCCTCGGCTTCGCCCCCGAGCTCGTCGTCGACGGACCGCTCGAGGAACTGCCCGCGGCGGTTCGTGACGACGTCACCGCCGTCGTGCGCGAGGGGCTCGCCAACGTCATGCGCCACGCCCGCGCCACGGAGGCGCGGGTCTGCGTCACGGTCGGCGACTCCGTGACGGTAGAGGTCTCGGACGACGGGGTCGGCACGCAGCCGAGCCAGGCCCGCAGCGGGCTGGTCAACCTCGCCGAGCGGGCGGGCGCGCACGGCGGGCGGTTCGAGATCCTCGCCATGGCGCCGAACGGAACCGCGCTCCGCTGGAGCGTCCCCGCGCAGCACTGACCGGGACCAAGGTCCCGGCCACGGGTGTCGCGGCGCGAAACGATGGCGGGCGTCCTGTCCGGCCGCCACGAGGAGCCCACGTGTTCGTCCACGACATCGTCCGGCTTCACGTGCCGACCGTCCGGGAACACAGCCCCATCACCGTGGCCGTCGACGAGTTGGTGCGCAGCGGGCTCGG
This sequence comes from Lapillicoccus sp., assembly GCA_035535635.1. Lineage (GTDB taxonomy): Bacteria > Actinomycetota > Actinomycetes > Actinomycetales > Dermatophilaceae > Lapillicoccus. Next base: position 2,663 of record DATLPT010000232.1, read on the forward strand.
GTCGCTCCCGGTGCTCGACGCGAACGGGCTGCTGGCCGGTGTGGTCAGCGAGGGGGACCTTCTGCGCTTCGCCGTCGGCACCAGGCACGAACCTCTTGGCACCCCGGCCTCGCCGGCCGGAGGCCCCGCGGGGCACACGGCCGCATACCGTCTCAACGCCTCGCGGCACGTCGTCGCCGAGGTCATGACCCGCAACCCGGTCACGGCCACCGAACAACAGCCGGTCGACGACCTGGCCCGGCTGTTCGTGCGCCTGCCGTGGCGGACGCTTCCGGTGGTGCGGCTCGGCCGGCTGGTCGGGGTCGTCACCCGGAGCGACGTCGTGGAGGCCCTGCTGTGCGAGGCTGAGGTGGTCCCGCCCCTCGCCGGAAGCCCAGAATGACCGACCAGATCTCCGTCTACCTCCTCGACGACCACGAGATCGTCCGCCGCGGGCTGCGCGAGCTGCTCGCCGCGACCGACGACCTCGTCGTCGTCGGCGAGTCCGGTCTGGCCGAGGAGGCGGTGCGTCGCATACCCGCCCTCCGGCCCGACGTGGCGATCTTCGACGCCCGGCTCCCCGACGGGTCCGGCATCGACGCGTGCCGGCGGGTTCGCTCGGTCGACCCGACGATCCGCGGGCTGGTCCTCACCTCGTTCGACGACGAGGACGCCGTGGCCGCCGCGGTCCTGGCCGGCGCGTCCGGGTTTCTGCTCAAGGACATCCGAGGAAATCGCATCGTCGATGCGATCCGCCGCGTCGCCGCGGGCGAGAACCTCCTCGACACGCAACCAGCCCGCGAGCTGGCCGGGCGCTGGCGGGCCGGCCTCGAGACGGACCCACGGCTGCGCGCCCTCACGCCTCAGGAGCGGCTGGTGCTGGCCCACATCGCGGAGGGCCTGACCAACCGGCAGATCGGCGAGACGATGTCGTTGGCCGAGAAGACGGTCAAGAACTACATCACCTTGATCCTGGCCAAGATGGGCCTGGAACGACGCACCCAGGCGGCGGTGTATGCGGTGCAGCACCCGCCGGCCCGGTCTCGCCGCGCACCCTGACGGGCCGGCTCCCGACAAAGGAACCTGCCCGGCGGCCGGGTCTGCTCAGACGCGGTGCCGGCGCTGGTGGCGCGCGGTGGCGAGGCGCTCGCGGGCGTCGTGGTGTGGAGCGCCGCGCAACTCACGGGTCAGCGCCTCGATCCGGTCGCTGAGGGCGGCCAGCGCGGCGGCGGTGCGGGCCTCGGCGGCCTGCGCCGTGGCGAGGCGGGCGGCCTGCTCGAACATGGACGAGGGGAAGTCTTGCGGCATCATCGGGGCACCTCCTGAACTGTGACCCGCCACCAGGATCCGCCCTGGTCGGCCCGACGGGCAAGGGCCGACCAGGGCTCGTTGTGGCGACTTCACGCCATCGAGGGGCCCGGACCAGGGCCGTTGGTCCCGGACACTCGGGCTACAGCGCCAGGTGGGTCGGCCGGCCGGCGACCAGCGTGGCGCCGACGCGCATCCTCCGGAGTATGCCGGCCGCCTGACCCGAGTCTGCGACCGCGGCAAGCGGATCCGCGTCCAGGAGCACGACGTCGCCTCGGCTGCCGACGCCGAGCGTGGGCTGTCCGTCAGTGCTGGACGCCAGCGCCTCCGCGGGCGTGAGGGACTCGGCCGGATTCCACGGTTCGCGGTCGTCGGCCGAGCGGTGCACGGCGGCGGCCATGGCCAGCCACGGGTCGAGCGGGGCGACCGGCGCGTCCGAGCCCAACGCCAGGATCACGCCGGCGTCGAGCATCGACCGCAGGGCGAAACAGCGGTCGGCGCGGTCACCCCACAGCCGCAGCGTCGTGCCGCGGTCGTCGAGCAGGTGCGCCGGTTGGACGCTGGCTCGCACACCGAGGCGCGCCATTCGCGGAAGGTCCTCGAGCCGGACCAGCTGGGCGTGCTCGATCGCTCCCGCGGCGCCGGTCGCGTCGAACGCCTGCAGGGCCAGGTCCACCGCGGCGTCACCGATGGCGTGCAGGGCGATGTCGAGACCGCCGGAGCGAGCCCGGGAGAGCAGGTCGGTCATCGCGGCGAGCTCGTAGTTCTGTTTGCCGTAGGTCGGGTGCTGACCCTCGGCGTCGGGGTAGGGCTCGCAGCATCGCGCGGTACGGGTGTTGAGCGACCCGTCGGAGATGAGCTTGACCGGCCCCATGGTCAGCAGACCGGTGTCGTGGTCGAGCCGGTCGCCAGTGCGGATCCCCTCGTCGAGGAGGGCGTCGAGGGCCTCGGGATACACCGACGCGCGAACGCGCAGCAGATCGAGCCCGTCGGCGAACCGGTTCGGCCACTGGCGGTAGCTGGCCGGCATCTCGAGGTCGACGACTCCGGCGACACCGCGAGCCGCCGCTTCGGCCATCGCCGCGCGGAGCGCTTCGTCGGCGGCGCCGCCTGCGTCGACCTCCTCCAATAGCGCGCTGATGGCCGGCTGCAGCGCGAACCAGTCGGTCTCGTCCACTGGCCCAGAGACGCCTGAGACGCCGAGGAGGCCGAGCGCCGCGGTGTTCAGCCAGCCGTTGTGGGCGTCGCCGCTGGTGAGGACGACGGGTACGTCGCCAGTGACGGCGTCGAGCTCGGCGACCGTGGCCGGGCGGCTCCACGCCGCGGACCGGTAGCCGAAGCCGTTGAGGAGCCGCGGCGCCTGACCAGCCAGCCCGGCAAGGTGCTGCGCGACCCGCCGGGTCACCTCGTCCGGGCCGGTCGTACCCGCCAGGTCGACCATCGTCCGGGTCCTCGACCAGGTGGTGAGGTGGACGTGGTGGTCCCAGAGTCCCGGGATGGCCCACCGGCCACCGGCGTCGATGACCTCGTCCGCACCGGTGGTATCCACGTGGGGAGCGACCTCGGTGACCACGCCGCCCCCGATCCGCAGGTCGACCGGTTCAGCCTCCACGGGGCGGCCAGGCATGCGCACGCCCACCGGGACGAGGCGTGCCTGCCGGATCAGGACGGTGCTCCCCCGCGGCGTCGGCGTCATGTGGCGAGTCTGCTCGGCCGGTCGTCGCGGCGTCCGGGCGCCCGCTCGTTCAGCTGCTCGAGCGAGTGGCCGGCTGTCGAGACCCCGAAGAGGAGAACGCCGACCACGCCGGCGGCGAGGACCGCGCAGGTCATCCCGAACACGCCGCCGAACCCGAGCGAGGTCGACGCGAACCCGATGATCGCCGGCGCGCTGATCGAGCCGAGCCGGCCGAAGGCGCTGGCCAGGCCGGTGGCCGTGGTGCGGGTCCAGGTCGGGAACAGCTCGGGCGTGTAGGCGTAGGTCGCGGCGATGCTGCCGTTGAGGAAGAACGACAGGAGAGCACCGGACGCCATGATCGCGGGCGGCGTGGAGCTCTGGCTCAGCGAGAACACCGCGGCCGCACCCCCGAGCAGGCAGGCCGCGATGGTGCGCTTCCGGTCGAGCCGGTCGCTGAGCCACGCCCCGGTGATGTAGCCCGGGATCTGCGCGAGGTAGATGAGGAGGGAGAAGTCGAAGCTCTTCGTCACGGTGATCCCCTGCTGGATGAGCAGCGTCGGGATCCAGGTGAAGAAGCCGTAGAACGCGAAGACGTTGACGAACCAGATCAGCCAGACGACGGCGGTGCGACGACGCATACCCGGTCCCCCAGAGGAAACGGAGGCTGGTCAGCAGACCCGCCCTTCGGACCGCGACGGCCGCATCGGCGCCTTCAGCGGCGACCGGCGGAAGCTCACGCCCGGTGGCCCGCTGCACCCTGTACTCGAAGGCGACCACGACTCGTTCGGCGTCGACGCGGCGGCCGTGCGCCAGCAGGTACCGGGGCGACTCGAGCAGCGAGCGGTGCCACCACAGCAGCAGGACGAT
>DATLPT010000233.1:0-7244 GCA_035535635.1 Lapillicoccus sp.
TTCTTGTAGCCGTGCCTTCCGGCTTTGGTCAAAGAGCCCGTAAGCGGCTACGCCAAACGCGGCGACCGTGCCAACGGCTTTTGCCGCATCCCACCCGGCACCCCACGCACCCACCCTGGCGGTGATGGCTCCAATCGCCAGCATGAGCCATCCTGCCGACCACAAGTTGCGGGTGAAGCGGTCCCCGCCTGCCGTCCCGAGCCATTCTTCGCCATGACGCCGAGTCAACCAAGCAACACCCGGAAAACTCGGTAATGACGGCATCACGCGGACACGTGCCCGGTTGGGTGTCGCCCCCTCGACCTACCTCGGTTATGGCTTGGTCGCATGGCCCACCTCCGCAGGAACGCCGGACGATGGTCGATTGGGTCCCGGAGGACCGCGACCCGACGTGTGGCTAGCCCGCTGGCTGGACGACGGGTGGCGCCGCGAGTACCCGTGGACCGGTACGGAGGTAGTCATCAACGGCCAGCTCGTGCACCGGTTCGCGCTCATCTGTGACGCCAAGCGGTGACTTGCGTGGGATGCAGCCAGGCGCGTGACTCACAGCGTGACTCACAGACGTGCCTAGGACGACCGGCAGGTCAGAACCAATATGGCTCTTCGGTTTTGTGGTCGGGCTGACAGGATTTGAACCTGCGACCCCTTGACCCCCAGTCAAGTGCGCTACCAAGCTGCGCCACAGCCCGTGGCCGGCCTCCAGCGGCCGTGGCTCCCCGCCGGAGAGCGATCGAAAGGCTAGCGCACCGGATACAGGCGTTCGAAATGCGCCCTTAGGCCTCCCCGCCAGCCGCTGGCGTGACTGACCGACGAGGAGGACCCTGAGAGCTCTCAGCCACGAGGAGGGTGCGATGACCGACGACCCGGATGCCGACGCCGACCGCGAGACCTACGAGCACCACCGCGACGTGTCCCACGAGATCCAGGAGGCGTGCGACACCGTGCTAGCCGCCGGGCTCGGCGAGGACCGCGCTGCGATCACCGAACGGCTGCGGGTGGAGCTGGCCAGCCGGGGGCACTGGCCGCAGCCGGCGCCGTGGGTCGAGGCGGTTGTCGAGGAGATCCAGATGGGCCACCACTACCGCGTCAGCGGGACCTGAGCCGCGTCAGCGGGACCTGAGCCGCGTCAGCGCCGCCGGCGCTTCTCCCTGACCCGGACCGACACCTCGATCGGCGTCCCCTCGAAGCCGAACTCCTCCCGCAGCCGCCGCTCGAGGAACCGACGGTATCCCGCCTCGAGAAACCCCGACGCGAAGACGACGAACCGCGGCGGCTGCGTCGCGGCCTGGGTCGCGAAGAGGATCCGCGGCTGCTTTCCACCTCGGACGGGATGCGGCTGCCCCGCGACGATCTCGCGGAGGAACGCGTTGAGCAGCGCAGTCGGGATACGTGTCTCCCAGGACGCGAGCGCCACCTCCAGGGCGGGGACGAGCCGGTCGAGGTGCCGACCGGTGCGCGCGGAGATGTTGACCCGCGGTGCCCACTGGATCTGCACGAGGTCCCGCTCGATCTCGCGTTCGAGGTAGTAACGGCGCTCCTCGTCGAGCAGGTCCCACTTGTTGAAGGCCACGACCAGTGCCCGGCCGGTGTCCACCACCTGTTGCAGCACCCGGATGTCCTGCTCGGCGATCGGCTCCTCGGCGTCGATGAGGACCACGGCGACCTCGGCTTTTTCGAGGGCGGTCTGGGTGCGCAGCGAGGCGTAGAAGTCGGCGCCGCGGGTCTGGTGCACCCGCCGCCGGATCCCCGCCGTGTCGACGAACCGCCACGTCTTCCCCCCCAGCTCGACCAGCTCGTCGACCGGGTCCCGGGTGGTACCCGCCACGGAGTCGACGACCACGCGCTCGGCACCGGCCAGCTTGTTCAGCACCGAGGACTTGCCGGTGTTGGGGCGGCCGAGGAGCGCGACCCGGCGCGGGCCGCCGCGCTCGTAGGCGCCTCCGACCGTCGACACCGGTGGGAGCACCTCGAGGATCGCGTCGAGCAGGTCGCCGCTCCCCCGCCCGTGGAGCGCGGAGACCGGCCAGGGCTGACCTAGCCCCAGGTTCCACAACGCCGCGGCATCGGCCTCGAACCGCTGGTCGTCGACCTTGTTGGCGACCAGGACGACCGGCTTGCCGCTGCGGCGCAGCAGGCGGACCACGGCCTCGTCGGTGTCGGTCGCGCCCACCACGGCGTCGACGACGAAGACGACGACGTCCGCCAGCTCGACGGCGACCTCGGCCTGCTCAGCCACTCTGAGGTGGATGCCGGACGCGCCGACCTCCCAGCCGCCGGTGTCGACCAGCGTGAACCGCCGCCCGGTCCACTCCGCGTCGTAGGCGACGCGGTCGCGCGTTACGCCCGGCGTGTCCTCGACGACCGCCTCTCGGCGCCCGAGGATACGGTTGACCAACGTGGACTTGCCGACGTTCGGGCGCCCGATGACCGCGACGACCGGCTGGGGACCTTCGGCGAGCGGGACGATCCCGTCATCACCAGTAACGTCCAGCAGGGCTCGGTCGTCCTCGCTGAGGTCGAACTCCTCGAGGCCGGCTCGCAGCACCCGCTCCATCCCCGGCTCGTCGACGTCGGGGGTGGTGGGTTCGGTCACGGGATCCTCGATCGGTCGGTATGCGTGTCGCACCGGGCGGGCGGCAGCCCACCATTGTTTCAGGCCGGCGCGTGCTCCCGGACCACGGCCAGGACCGCGTCGATCGCCTCGTGGAGGTCGAGGGCCGAGGTGTCCACCGTGACCACTCCGTCCGCGGCGGTGACGAACTGGGACACCGTCGAGTCGTCGCGGTCGCGCCGGACGATCTGGTCGCGGGTCGCGGCCAGGCTCTCCGGGTCGGTACCGCCGTGGATCTCCAGCGTCCGACGAGCCAGCCGGGCGTCCTCGCTGGCGGTCAGGAGGACGCGCACGTCCGCGTCGGGCGCAACCACGGTCGTGATGTCGCGGCCTTCGGCCACACACCCTCCGGTGCGCTCGACGGAGTCCGCGATGAAAGCCCGCTGGCGCAGCCGCATACCGGCCCGGACGTCGAGGTTCGTGGCGACCACCGAGACCGCCGACGAGATCCGCGTTTCCCGGATGGCCGCCGTGACGTCGTGCCCGGAAACGCGGATCCACGGCCTCGCCGGATCGGTGCCGACCTCGAGCGGGAGGGTGGCCGTCGCTGCGGCGACCGCCGCGCGGTCGTCGAGAGCGATGCCCTCGTGCAGGCACCACCAGGTGAGGGCGCGGTACATCGCCCCCGTGTCGAGGAACCCCACCCCGAGCTCGGTCGCGACCGCGCGCGCCACCGTGGACTTCCCCGACCCGGAGGGTCCATCGATGGCGACAACCAAGCCGGGACCGCTCACGGGCTCCCAGCCTACCGACCGCACGTCAATCGTGGACGCGCCAACCGCGGTCCTCGAGCGCGGTCAGCAGCCGCTCGACGGCCCCCGCAACCACCGCGACCTCCGCTAGCCCGAACGGCTGACCCAGCCCGTGCTCCAGGTGCAGGTCCTCGAGGTTGACGCCGGCCTCGCCCATGTCGGTGAGCAGCCGGCCGAGCGCCCCCGGCGTGTCGGGAACGACGACGACGACGGTCTCGTATGCGGTCGGGGCCGCGCCGTGCTTGCCGGGGATGCGGGCCACACCGATGTTGCCGTGCCCGACGGTGCGGTTGACCACCTCGAGAGCGCCCCGGCTGTCGCCGTCGGCCAGCTGGTCGAGGGCACCGATCACCTCGTCGAGGTCGGTACGCAGCGCGGTCAGGACGTCGCGGACCGCGGCGGCGTTGCCGGCGAGGATCTGGGTCCACAGCCGAGGGTCACTGGCAGCGATCCGGGTGACGTCGCGCAGGCCTTGGCCGGCGAGGGCGACGGCAGGGTCGGACACGTCGCGCAGCCGGCCGGCGACGAGGCTCGCGGCCAGCTGCGGCATGTGCGAGACGACCGCGACCGCCGCGTCGTGCTCCGCAGCATCCATGACGCTCACCGCGGCACCGACCGCGATCGCGGCCTGACGGACCAGGTCCACGGCGTCGGGCCGGCTCGTCGTCGTAGGGACGACGACCCACGCGCGGCCGTCGAACAGGTCCCCCCGGGCGGCGCCGGCTCCGGACCGCTCCCGGCCGGCCATGGGGTGCGACCCGACGTACCGCGTGAGGTCGCCACCACCCTCGCGAACCGCGTCGACCACCGCTCCCTTGACCGACGCGACGTCGGTCACGACGGCCTCCGGCCAGCGCGCCAGCTCGTCGACCACCACCTGCGCGGCGACGTCCGGCGGCGCCGCCACGACGACGAGGTCGGGAGCGTCTCCAGCGCGCGCGTCGGCGATCTCCCCGGCCTCGAGGTCCCGGGCCAGCCGGGCGGCGGTCGGCGAGGGGTCGGAGAGGGTGACCCGGAACCCGGCGCGGGTCAAGGCGATGCCCAGGCTCGTCCCGATGAGCCCGGTCCCGACGATCCGGGCGTGCACGCTCACGGCGTCGTCACATCCCAGCGGCAGCGTAGAGCTGGCCAACCTCGTCCGGCGAGAGACGGCGGGTTCGTCCAGGCTTGAGGTCGCCCAGCCGGATCGGACCGACCTGGATCCGGACCAGCGTCTCGACGGGGTGGCCGACGGCGTCGAGCATCCGGCGGACGACATGCTTGCGGCCCTCGTGGAGAACGACCTCCACGAGGGCCTTGCCGGGCTGGCTGTCCACGACCTTGAAGGAGTCGACGCGAACCGGTCCGTCGTCGAGATCCACGCCGTCGCGAAGCCGCCGGCCGAGGTCCCGCGGCACCGGCCCCGGGATCCGCGCGATATACGTCTTGGTGACGCCGTATGCGGGGTGCTGCAGGCGGTGGGCGAGGTCGCCGTCGTTCGTGAGGAGCAGCAGACCCTCGGTGTCAGTGTCGAGGCGTCCGACGTGGAACAGGCGCTCCGAACGGTTTCCGACATAGTCGGCGAGGCTGACCCGCCCCAGGTCGTCGCTCATCGTCGAGACGACGCCCGAGGGCTTGTTGAAAGCGAGGTAGACGCGGGACTCGTCCAGCTGGACCCGGACCCCGTCGACATGGACCACCTGGCGGGCGGGATCGATCCGGACGCCCAGCTCTCTGACCACCTGGCCGTCCACCTCGACCCGACCCGCGGCGATCAGCGCCTCGCAGGCCCGCCGGGATCCGACGCCCGCGCCCGCCAGAAGCTTTTGGAGACGGACGCCGTCTGGGTCGTGCACGTCGACCGTGGGCCGTTCTCTCTCGCGCGGCAGCTTGGTCGGCTGGCTCGGCTTCGTCGAGCCGGCAAAGCGGGGCCCGGAGCCCTTCGCGGGGCCGGTCCCAGTGGCGCGGCGGTTTCCTCGTGGGCCAGAGCCGGAACTCGAGCCGCCGGGCTTGCGCGCGCGGGGCGGACTCATCCGCGGTCCCGTTCAGGCAGGTCGTCCAGCGCCTCCAGCTCGGGCAGGAACGGCGCGATCGCCGGCAGCTCGTCGAGTGAGCCGAGGCCCATCCGCTCGAGGAAGTACGTCGTCGTCCCGTAGAGGATCGAGCCGCCCTCCCCGGGCTCGTCGAGCTCTTCGATGAGACCACGAGTCAGGAGCGTCCGGATCACCCCGTCCACGTTGACGCCCCGCACCGCGCCGACCCGGCCGCGGCTGACCGGCTGCCGGTAGGCGATGACGGCCAGCGTCTCGAGCGCCGCCTGGGTGAGCCGGGCCTGCTGCCCGTCGAGGAGGAACCTCTCGACCACTGGCGCGTAGTCGGCGCGGCTGTAGATGCGCCAGCCGCCGCCCACGCTGCGCAGGGTGAAGCCGCGGTGCGCCGCCGCATACTCCTCCTCGAGCTCGTCGAGGTGAGCGGTGACCTCGTGGACCGTGATCTCGATGGCCGAGGCCAGGGAGATGGCGCTGACCGGCTCGTCGACGACCATGAGGACGGCTTCGATGGCCGACTTCGCACCGCCCGGGAACGATGCGACGTCGAAGTCGGCGTGAGGCTCCTCCTCGATGGGGTCAGTCACGCTCGTCTCCAGTGTCGCTCTCGTCCTCGACATCGAACTCCTCGCTCACGTCCACGGCGCCCGCGTCGCTGCCCGTCCACCGAACAGTGAGCGCTCCCAGCGCTTCCGGCTGGTCGAAGGCGACTGCGCCCTCCTTGTAGAGCTCGAGCAGCGCGAGGAAGCGGGCGACGATGACGAACGTCTCGTGCGCGTCGGCTACGAGCTCGCGGAAGGTCGCCGCCCGGTCGCCGCGCAGCCGGTCGACGAGCAGGGCGGCCTGCTCGCGGACGCTCAGCTGGGGGACGTGGAGATGGTCGAGACCGACGGTGGGCGGGGGCTTCGGGGTGAGGGCTCGGGCGGCGACCATCGCCAGCTGTTCTGGCGTGATGCCCATGACCAGCTCCGGCAGGAGCGACGCGAACTGCGGCTCGAGGCCGGCCTGTCTCGCGGTCATCCGACTCGCGATCATCATCCGCTCGGCGAACGCCCTGGCGATGTCCTTGAAGGCGCGGTACTGCAGCAGCCTGGCGAAGAGCAGGTCCCGGGCCTCGAGGAGCGCGAAGTCGTCGTCGTCGGCCGGAGCGGCCTGCGGTAGTAGCCGGGCCGCCTTGAGGTCGAGGAGCGTCGCCGCGACGAGCAGGAACTCCGACGCCTGCCCGAGGTCCCATTCGGTGTCGGCCTCCTGAGCCGCCCGGATGTGGGCGACGAACTCGTCGGTCACCGACGCCAGAGCGATCTCGGTGATGTCGAGCTTGTGCTTGGCGATGAGTCCCAGGAGCAGGTCGAAGGGGCCCTCGAACACGTCGAGGTGCACCTCGAACGGAGTCACCGCCCCCCGCCGCGTCAGCACTCCGCCCGGGGTGACAACGTCACCGGCGGGTCTCGTGTCAGTCACTGTTGGTCATGCTCGACGCCGGAACGTCAGGCTGCCCCACCGCGGGCGATGAGCTCGCGGGCCAGCTGCCGGTACGCGGTGGCCGCGCCGTGCTGCGTCGCATACGTCGTGATCGGCTCGGCGGCGAGGGTGGCATCGGGGAACTTCACGGTGCGGCTGATCACCGTGTGGAACACCTGGTCGCCGAAGTGGTCGACCACCGAGCGGACCACCTCACGGCTGTGCAGGGTCCGGCTGTCGTACATCGTCGCGAGGATGCCGTCGATCTGGAGCCTCGGGTTGAGCCGGTCGGTGATCTTGTCGATCGTCTCGACGAGCAACGCCACACCGCGCATCGCGAAGAACTCGCACTCCAGCGGGATGACCACCCCGTGCGCCGCCGTCAACGCGTTG
>DATLPT010000234.1:0-3961 GCA_035535635.1 Lapillicoccus sp.
GTTCGTCTTCGCGGGGGAGCCCACGACCGTCGGCGACTGGTACGCCCGACATCTGGGCCGGCTGGCCTGGCAGGCCACCACCACGGTGACCCAGCTCGGCCCGCTTCGGGACCGATGGGCGCGGCCGGTCGAGGAGCTCGCGGAGTCCTCGCGGGCCGCGGCGCTCGAGTCGGTCGTCGACCTGCACACGTTCGACCCGCGCGAACTGGCGGCCACCGCCCTGCGAGCCGGTGCGGGAGACGTACGCACGACGAGCGAGGAGCTGACGGCAGCGTTCCTGGGCTGGCCGGTGCGCACCTTCGAGGCCGCCGTGAACCCTGAGCGACTCGGCCGGGGCTGGGCGATGTTCGCCTACCGGTCGTGGCAGCGGCTCTCCGCCGTGGACCGAGGGCTGGCCCACGTCCTGCCGCAGCGGCTCTTCTACAACGTGCTCCTCACCGGGACCCGCCCGGCGTGAGGCGGCGCGGCAGCCACGATCCGCGGCAGGTCCCGCTGCGGCGGTTCGTCTCGCCCGAGAGCCTGCGCTGGGTGGTCGCGCACCGCGCGCTCACGCCCTACTACCTGGTCCGGTACTGGCGCTTCCTGCGGCTGCGGCTGCGCCATCCCGACGTCGTGACCGAGGGGTTCGTGTTCCTCGGCCGCGACGTGGAGATCGTCGCCCGGCGCGGGTATGGCCGCGTGGTCCTGGGCCGCTGGGTGCACCTCGGTGACCGCTGCTCGCTGCGTGCCCACGAGGGCACCCTGCGGATCGGCGACAAGACCGTGCTCGGCCGGGAGGACACCCTCAACTGCTACCTGGACCTCGAGGTCGGGCCGCGCTGCCTCGTCGCCGACTGGGTGTACGTCGGTGACTTCGACCACCGCTACGACGACCTCGACGTACCGCTGAAGGACCAGGGCATCGTCAAGACTCCGGTCCGCATCGGCGCCGACGTGTGGGTCGGCGTCAAGGCGTCTGTGTTGCGCGGCGCACAGATCGGCGACGGCTGCGTCGTGGGCGCGCATGCCGTGGTCAAGGGAACCCACCCGGCGGGTGCGGTGCTGGCCGGCGTACCGGCACGGGTGCTGCGAATGCGAGGCGCCACCGACGTGGTGGAGCCGGCGCCGCCGCCGACGCCGTTGAGAGCGGTCGACGAGGGAGGCACGCGATGGCGAGGCTGATCTACTCCGGGATCATGTCGTTGGACGGCTACACGGCCGACGCCGACGGCGGGTTCGAGTGGGCCGCGCCCGACGAGGAGGTGCACGCCTTCGTCAACGACCTCGAGCGCCCAGTGGGCACCTATCTCTACGGTCGCCGGATGTACGAGACGATGGCCGTCTGGGAGACGTGGGACCGCGAGGAGGACCTGCCCCCCGTGGCGTTGGACTACGCCCGGATCTGGCAGGGCGCCGACAAGGTCGTGTACTCCACGACGTTGACCGAGCCGTCGACGACGCGCACCCGCATCGAGCCGTCCTTCCAGGCCGACGCGGTTCGCGCCCTGAAGGACGCCGCTTCCGCAGACATCGGCATCGGTGGCCCAGGCCTCGGGTCACAGGCGGTCGCTGCAGGCCTCGTCGACGAGTGGCACTTGTTCGTCACCCCGGTCGTCGTGGGTGGTGGCACCCGCTACCTGCCCGACGGCGTCCGGCTCGACCTCGACCTGGTGGACGAGAGTCGGTTCGGGAACGGCGTGGTCTTCCTGCGCTACCGCACCCGCGCCTGAGCAGTCGCCGTACCCGCCAGCCGTGGGGGCTCCTGCGACGGCCCGGACGGGGCGCCGCGGGGCGCCGGCTGCGGACGGGCGAGGGCCACCGCGGCCAGCGTCGCGCCGATCGAGACCATCGTCAGCAGGACGAGCGGGAGAGCACCCAGGACAGCCGCCGGGGCGAACGCACCGACGAGGACGAGCAGGACGACGAGTCGGGTCACGGGACACCTCGGGGCAGGAGATCGTGCTCAGCATCTGCCCGTCATCGCCGTACCTCAAGCGCGGCCCCGGAGGCCCGTTTGGGTAGCTGGTTTGAGTGGATGCTACTGGCGGGTAACATAGCGACCGGATCGCACCCGAACGCAGGTCGGACAGGTCCGGCTGACAGGGTGAGCGCCAGTTGGCACGCCACGCGAGGAGACCCGCAACTCCCATGAACATCGTCGTCTGTGTGAAGCAGGTGCCCGACACCTGGTCGGAGAAGAAGCTCGACCCGTCCGACTCGACGCTGGACCGGGGCGCGACCGACCCGGTGATGAACGAGATGGACGAGTACGCCGTCGAGGAGGCCCTCACGCTGCAGGAGGCCCAGGGCGGCGAGGTCACAATCCTCTGCATGGGCCCGGACGCAGCTGCCGAGACCATCCGCAAGGCGCTGTCGATGGGCGCCGACAAGGCCATCCACGTCCTGGACGCCGGTCTGCACGGTTCGGATGCGGTCGCGACCTCGCTGGCGCTGGCCAAGGCCGTCGAGAAGGCCGGTGAGTCCGGCGAGTCAGGACCTGTCGACCTCGTGCTGCTCGGTTCGGAGTCCTCCGACGCGCGGATGAGCGTGGTTCCGGCGATGCTGGCCGAGCGCCTCGGCCTCCCGCAGCTGACCTTCGCCAAGGAGGTCACCGTCGACGGCGGCACGGTGCGGATCAAGCGGCTCACCGACGAGGGCTACCAGGCGGTCGAGGCCGCGCTGCCCGCCGTGGTGAGCGTCGTGGAGAAGATCAACGAGCCGCGCTACCCGTCGTTCAAGGGGATCATGGCGGCCAAGAAGAAGCCGGTGGAGACCTACGGCCTGGCCGACCTCGGCATCGAGCCCGGTGACGTCGGGCTCGGCGGTGCCTGGAGCGCCGTGGAGTCCTTCGAGTCCGCGCCGCCCCGCGAGGCCGGCACCGTGGTCAAGGACGAGGGCGGCGACGGGGCGGACAAGCTCCTCGAGTTCCTGACGTCCAAGAAGTTCGTCTGAGAAGGGCTGGCACGCGCAGATGTCTGAGGTTCTGGTTCTCGTCGAGCACGCGGACGGCGACGTCAAGAAGGTCACCTTCGAGCTGCTGACGCTGGCCCGCCGGCTCGGCGAGCCGTCGGCAGTGGTCATCGGCCCGGGCGCCGGGTCGGCCGCCCCGTCGCTGGGGGAGTACGGCGCCGCGAAGGTCTACGTCGTCGAGGACCCCGAGGCGTCGGCGTACCTCGTGGCGCCGGCCGCGGAGATCCTGGCGAGGCTCGTCGCCGACGCCTCCCCGGCCGCGGTGCTGCTGGCTTCGAGTGCCGAGGGCAAGGAGATCGCCGCGCGGCTGGCCCTGAAGACCGGCTCCGGCCTGGTCACCGACGCCACCGACGTCACCGCCGACGGTGGTTCGATCACCGCCGAGCAGCAGGTCTTCGGCGGGTCGACGATCGTGCGGTCCAAGGTCACGACCGGTACGCCGATCATCACGGTGCGGCCGAACTCGGTCGCCGCGCAGGCCGCTTCCGGTGCCGCCGAGCAGGTCGCCGTGTCGGTGGACCTGTCCGAGGCCGCCAAGGCCGCGAAGATCACCGACCGGGTGGTCGAGGAGAAGGGCGAGCGCCCGGAGCTGACCGAGGCGGCGATCGTCGTCTCCGGCGGCCGCGGTGTCGGGTCGGCGGAGAACTTCTCCGTCATCGAGGGCCTCGCCGACGCCCTGGGCGCTGCGGTCGGTGCCTCGCGTGCGGCGACCGACGCCGGTTGGTACCCGCACCAGCACCAGGTCGGCCAGACCGGCAAGACCGTCTCGCCCCAGCTCTACGTCGCCACCGGCATCTCCGGCGCCATCCAGCACCGGGCCGGCATGCAGACGTCCAAGACGATCGTGGCCATCAACAAGGACGCCGACGCCCCGATGTTCCAGCTCGCCGACTTCGGTGTCGTCGGCGACCTGTTCAAGGTGGTGCCGGCGCTGGCCGCCGAGATCCGCAAGCGCAAGGGCACCTGAGGCTCTCGGTCGTCCTCCGAGCTCGACCCCACCCTCGCGGCGTCA
>DATLPT010000235.1:0-10903 GCA_035535635.1 Lapillicoccus sp.
CTTCTCGAACGCCCAGCGGGGGATCTTGGTGACCACGTAATCGATCGAAGGTTCATAACAAGCTGGCGTGGAGCGCAAGACGCGTCGTGGACCGTCTGACACTCGGTTCGGCACGACGGCGGCTCCAGCCGCTTCGTCGGCCGCATAGACAGTGGTGATGTCGTTGGGGATCTCGTCGAGGGTGTAGCCGACGGCGAGCTTGGCGGCGATCTTCGCGATGGGGAAGCCGGTGGCCTTGGACGCGAGGGCCGAGGACCGCGAGACCCGCGGGTTCATCTCGATGACGATGACGCGGCCGGTCTCGGGGTGGACCGCGAACTGGATGTTGCAGCCGCCGGTGTCGACGCCGACCTCGCGGATGACGGCGATGCCGATGTCGCGCAGCCGCTGGTACTCCCGGTCGGTCAGGGTCAAGGCCGGCGCCACGGTGATCGAGTCGCCGGTGTGCACACCCATCGGGTCGAGGTTCTCGATCGAGCAGACCACCACGACGTTGTCGGCGTGGTCACGCATGAGCTCGAGCTCGTACTCCTTCCAGCCCATGATCGACTCTTCGAGCAGGACCTCGGTCGTGGGCGACGCGTGCAGTCCGGTCCCGGCGATCTGCCGCAGGTCGGCCTCGTCGTGCGGCCGTCGTTCACCATGGGCGGGCTCGGTTCCGGGTTCGCCCACGACGAGACCGAGCTGCGCCGGATGGCCGGCCAGGGCCTCAAGGACAGCCCGATCACGGAGGTCCTGCTCGAGGAGTCGGTCCTCGGCTGGAAGGAGTACGAGCTCGAGGTCATGCGCGACCACGCCGACAACGTCGTGGTCGTCTGCTCGATCGAGAACCTCGACCCGATGGGCGTGCACACCGGCGACTCGATCACCGTGGCGCCGGCCTTGACCCTGACCGACCGGGAGTACCAGCGGCTTCGCGACATCGGCATCGCCGTGATCCGCGAGGTGGGTGTCGACACCGGGGGCTGCAACATCCAGTTCGCGGTCAACCCCGAGGACGGCCGGGTCATCGTCATCGAGATGAACCCGCGCGTCTCACGGTCGAGTGCGTTGGCGTCCAAGGCAACCGGGTTCCCCATCGCCAAGATCGCGGCGAAGATGGCCATCGGCTACACCCTCGACGAGGTGCCGAACGACATCACCCGCGAGACCCCGGCGTCGTTCGAGCCGACCCTGGACTACGTCGTCGTCAAGGTGCCGCGGTTCGCCTTCGAGAAGTTCCCGGCCGCCGACCCGACGCTGACGACGACGATGAAGTCCGTCGGCGAGGCGATGGCGATCGGACGCAACTTCACCGAGGCGCTCCAGAAGGCGCTGCGGTCGATGGAGCGCGCTGGTTCGTCGTTCCACTGGGACGGCCCGACGCCGGACGACCCGGCCCGGCTGGCGGAACTGCTGCAGCAGGCCTCCGTCCCGACCGACGGGCGGATCGTCGCCGTCCAGCAGGCGCTGCGTGGCGGCGCAGGTGTAGAGGAGGTCCACGCGGCGACGGGAATCGATCCGTGGTTCCTCGACCAGATCGCTCTCCTCAACGAGGTGGCGGCGCAGGTGGCGGCCGCCGAGCAGCTCTCGTCCGTGCTGCTCCGGCTGGCCAAGCGGCACGGGTTCTCCGACGCCCAGATCGCCTCGCTGGCCGGGATGCCGGAGGCGGTGGTCCGCGGGGTCCGCCACGCGCTCGGCGTCCGGCCGGTGTACAAGACCGTCGACACGTGTGCGGCCGAGTTCGCGGCGTTGACGCCGTACCACTACTCGAGCTACGACGAGGAGAACGAGGTGGCGCCGCGGGACAACCCGGCGGTCATCATCCTCGGCTCCGGACCCAACCGGATCGGCCAGGGGGTGGAGTTCGACTACTCCTGCGTTCACGCGTCGTTCGCCTTGCGGGACAGGGGTTTCGACACGGTCATGGTCAACTGCAACCCCGAGACCGTGTCCACCGACTACGACACCAGCAGCCGGCTCTACTTCGAACCGCTCACCCTCGAGGACGTCCTCGAAGTGGTACACGTCGAGCGCCAGGCGGGCCCGTTGGCCGGCGTCATCGTCCAGCTCGGCGGCCAGACGCCACTCGGTCTCGCCCAGGCGCTCAAGCACGAAGGAGTGCCGATCGTCGGCACGAGCCCGGAGGCCATCAACCTCGCCGAGGACCGTGGCGCGTTCGGCCGGGTCCTCGCGGAGGCGGACCTGCCCGCTCCCCGGCACGGCACCGCATACAGCCCGGAGGAGGCCGTGGAGGTCGCCAAAGAGATCGGGTATCCGGTCCTCGTCCGCCCCTCGTACGTCCTCGGCGGCCGCGGCATGGAGATCGTCTACGACGATGAGACCCTTGCCACGTACGTCACCCGCGCGACGGTGGCCGGCCCCGAGCACCCGGTCCTCGTCGACCGCTTCCTCGACGACGCCATCGAGATCGACGTCGACGCGCTCTACGACGGCGAGGAGATGTACCTCGGCGGGATCATGGAGCACATCGAGGAGGCGGGGATCCACTCCGGCGACAGCTCCTGCACCTTGCCGCCGGTGACCCTCGGCCGCACTGAGCTGGAGCGGGTCCGTGAGTCGACGCGCAAGCTGGCCGAGGGCATCGGAGTCCGCGGACTGATGAACGTGCAGTATGCGTTGGCTCAGGACGTCCTCTACGTCCTGGAGGCCAACCCGCGGGCCTCGCGCACGGTGCCGTTCGTGGCCAAGGCGACCGGCGTGCAGATCTCCAAGGCCGCGGCGCGGGTCATGCTCGGTGCGACGATCAAGGAGCTTCGCGAGGAGGGGATCCTGCCGCCCCACGGCGACGGCGGGCAGCTGCCAGCGCACGCTCCCATGTCGGTCAAGGAGGCGATCCTGCCGTTCAAGCGGTTCCGCACGCGCGAGGGTAAGGTCGTCGACTCGCTGCTCGGGCCGGAGATGCGGTCCACCGGTGAGGTGATGGGGATCGACCGCGACTTCGGCATGGCGTTCGCCAAGAGCCAGATGAGCAGCGGCGGGCTGCCCGACACCGGGTCGATCTTCGTGTCGATCGCCAACCGCCACAAGCGGGCGATGATCTTCCCGGTCAAGCGGCTGGCCGACCTGGGGTTCACCATCGTCGCCACCAGCGGCACCGCGGAAGTGTTGCGGCGAAACGGAGTCGAGTCACGGGTGGTGCGGAAGATCAGAGAACGCGAGACACCGACGCCGGGGGAGCCGACCATCGTCGACCTCATCAACGACGGCGAGGTGGCCATGGTCGTCAACACGCCTACCGGCCAGTCGGCGCGGGCGGACGGGTACGAGATCCGCGCAGCGACCCTCGGTGCCGACAAGCCGATCATCACGACGGTGCAGGAGCTCGCCGCGGCGGTGCAGGGCATCGAGGCGCGACGCAGCGGCGAGATCCGGGTGAAGTCGCTGCAGGACCACGCTCGCGACCTCGACCTGTTCGGGGCGGGGGCCGGCCGATGAGCAGTATGCCCTTGGCGACCAACGGTTCTGGACCGGCCGTCCCCCGCTGTGGTGTTGTCCAGGTGACTGGCGAGCTCGTCGCGACCCGGCGGGTCGGCGCATACCAGCACTTGACGTTCGTCGCTCCGGGCATCGCGGAGCTGGCCCGGCCGGGGCAGTTCGTGGCGCTGGCCGTCGGCGCCCCCATGTCGGCGAACCTGCTGCGCCGGTGCTTCTCGATCCACCAGGTCAGCCCGTCCGGCGTCGACGGCGGCACCGTCGACATCGTCGTCGCCGCGCACGGGACGGGCACGACGTGGATCGCGGGGCTATCCCCTCACGACGAGGTCGACATCGTCGGACCGCTGGGCAAGCCGTTCCCGCTGCCGACCAAGCCGGTGCCGTGCGTCCTCGTGGGTGGCGGGTACGGGAGCGCCCCGCTGTTCTGGCTGGCCGAGCAGCTCGCCCAGGGCGGGTGCCGTGTCGAGATGGTGCTCGGCGCGGCGAGCGAGGACCGACTGTTCGGGGTCGTCGAAGCCCGGCGGGCCGCGGATGGCCTGACCGTGACCACCGACGACGGCTCGGCCGGCACGCGCGGCTGGGTGAGCGACGTGCTGGCACAGGTGATCCGGCTCAGCAGCGCGGGCGTCGTCTACGGCTGCGGGCCGATGGGGATGCTCCGGTCGGTCACGGAGATCGCTTCCGCCGAGGGCGCCGTCGCGCAGGTAGCCGTCGAGGAGTCGATGGCCTGCGGCGTCGGCGTATGCATGACGTGCGTTCTGCCGGTCACCGGCGTCGACGGCACAACCCGGATGGTGCGGTCCTGCGTCGACGGACCGGTGTTCCGTGGCGATCGGGTGCGGTGGGATGCGCTCGAGAACGGGTACGGGCTGGTCCCGGCCGATGCGCTCGGTGCGCCGACTGAGGCAGGGCACTGATGGTGGACATGTCGGTGTCCCTCGGCGAAGTGGATCTGCCCAACCCGGTGATGACGGCCTCCGGCTGCGCCGCCAACGGCAAGGAGCTGCACCGGTTCTTCGACGTGTCCACGTTGGGCGCGTTCGTGACCAAGTCGGTGATGGCGGGCGCGCGCTCGGGCCGCGGCACGCCGCGGATGGCCGAGACCGCCAGTGGCATGCTCAACTCGATCGGCCTGCAGGGCCCTGGAATCGACGCGTTCGTCGAGAACGACCTCGCCTGGCTGAAGTCGGTCGGTGCGCGGGTCCTGGTGTCCATCGCCGGCGGGTCCAGTGGCGAGTTCGCCGACGTGGCCGGCGTGCTGCGGCGGAGCCCCGCCTTCGACTGCGTCGTCGGCGTCGAGGTCAACATCTCCTGTCCGAACGTCGCGAATCGCGGCCTGGTTTTCGCCATCGACCCGCTGGCCTCCGCCAAGGTCGTCGCCCTGGTGCGGGAGCAGCTGCCACGCAACGTGCCGGTGTTCGCCAAGCTGAGCCCCGACGTCACCGACATCGTCGCGATCGCTTCCGCCTGCGTGAAGGCCGGCGCCGACGGGCTGACGATGATCAACACGCTGCTGGGCATGGCCATCGACATCGACCGGATGCGGCCGCAGCTGGCCGGCGTGACCGGTGGGCTGAGCGGTCCCGGAATCCGTCCCGTCGCCGTTCGGACCATCTGGCAGGTCCGGTCCGCGATGGCCGAGGGCCGGTTCCGCCCCGTGCCGATCATCGGGGTTGGCGGAGTGCGCACCGGCCGCGACGCGCTGGAGCTGGTCGCCGCCGGGGCCAGTGCCATCCAGGTGGGCACGGCCACCTTCAACGACCCGACCGCACCGGTTCGGGTGCTCCGCGAGCTGGAGAGCCTGTTGGCGGAGAAGGGTTTCGACGCGTTCACGCAGGTTGTCGGTGCCGCGCACCGGCGTCAGGAGGTGTACCGGTGACCACACCGTTCGGGGCGCGGCTGCAAGCCGCCATGGACGCACACGGGCCGTTCTGCGCGGGGCTGGACCCGCACCGCGGGCTGGTCGAGCAGTGGGGGCTCGCGTACTCGCTCGCCGGGCTGGAGCGGTTCGCGCTGACCTGCGTCGAGGCATACGCCGGCCACGTCGCCGTCGTGAAGCCGCAGTCGGCATTCTTCGAAGTGTTCGGGTCGGGCGGGATCCGAGTGCTGGAGCGGGTGCTCGGCGACCTGCGGAAGGCAGGCACGCTCACCCTGCTCGACGTCAAGCGCGGCGACATCGGGTCGACCATGCACGCTTACGCGGACGCGTACCTCGGCAAGGACAGCGACCTCCGGGCCGACGCGGTGACGGTCAGCCCGTTCCTGGGGTATGCGTCGCTGCGCCCGGCGCTGGACCTTGCCGAGGAAACGGGGGCCGGGGTGTTCGTCCTGGCCTTGACCTCGAATCCCGAGGGCTATGAGGTGCAGCACGCCGTGCGGGACGCCCGGTCGGTGGCGGCATCGGTCGTCGACGGGGTGGCCGCGGACAACTCCGCGGCGGCCGGTCGGGGTGAGCTAGGCAGCGTCGGGCTGGTCATCGGCGCGACGGTCGGCGACGCGGTTTCCGATCTCGGGATCGACCTCGTGGCGGCGAACACGCCGGTGCTGGCTCCGGGGTTGGGCGCCCAGGGCGGCACCGTCGAGGCGCTGCGAAGGACCTTCGGCGACGCGCTGCCGCAGGTGCTGGCCAGCTCGAGTCGCGAGGTTCTCGGGGCGGGCCCGGACGTGGCGGCGCTGCGGGCCGCCGCCACGGGGACGGCGGCCCGGCTCCGCGAGGCGCTGGGCTAGGTCGCGGCGACCGTCGTCGCGCCGACGTCGGGGTCGCCCGCGGTGACCGTTCGGGCGGCGGCCCGGCCGGCTACGGCCCAGGCGAACAGCATCGGGACGACCGCCCCGCCGGCGTAGACGAAGGTGCTGAGCAGCAGGTCGATCGGGATGCCGACGGTGAGGACCACCGCCGTAAAGCGGGGCAGCGGACCCCGCCGGAGGGACCAGATCCCGAGCACCGTGCCGCCGACGAGGTTGAGCACACCACCAGGAATGGCGACCCAGGTGTAGGACTGGTCCAGCCACGGGGTGAGAAACGCCCCGGCCAGGCCGATGGTCTGGAGGGTCAAGCCTGTGAGGACCGCGCGCCAGGCCCAGGTCTGGGTCCGGTTCGCCGGACGCAGCACGGCGTGGACTGCGTAGGCGCTGAAGGTGGCGGCGGCGAGGAGCAGGATCCAGACCCGGCCGTACCAGAGGTAGACCGTAAGCGCGTCCGACCACCCCAGCATGGGCTGAAGGTGCTCGAGCCCGGGCCGCCCCCACCAGGCGGCGCAGCACTCCTCGAGGTCGTGGTGACCGAGCGCCGGGTTGAACCGGGACAGGCCGTGCAGCGGCGTGAGAACGAGCGACGACACGGCACCGGCCATCGCCAGCCGGGCCGCCAGGACGGTGCGTGAAGGTGTCATGGCTTCGACGTTAGGAACGCGGAGGTGCCCCGTCGTCGGCCCCCGGAAGGCGGGCCGGCACGCGCACGGAGGACGGCGCCTACACCACTGGGTGGAGGACACCACCATCGCGCGCCGGTACCGTCGAGAGCGTGGACGGGACGGCACCCACGGCCGGACGACGGCTCCTCGCGGATGTGGGACTCCCGGTCGCCCTGGCCTTGCTCGGAATCGTCGAGATGTTGTCTCTCGGCCTCGCGAACCCATGGCCCGGCATCGCCGTCGAGTGGCTGGCCTGCGCCGGCCTGATCGTGCGTCGCCGCTGGCCCCTCGTCGCGGCCGGCGCTGTCCTCGTGTCACTGCTCCTGCAGGACGTCGTCGAGGTGCCGCGCGACGGGCCGGCGGTCCCGGTGCTCTTCGCGCTGGTGGCTTGCTACTCGCTTGGACGCTGGGCGTCGTTGCGGGTGTCCGTGCCAGCGGTGGTGTTCATCGTCCTTGCGATCCTCGCCATCCCCGTCTCCGAGGGTGGCCAGCGGCTCGAGTTCGGTGACGTGACGTTCGTCTCCGCCATCGCCGGGCCGCCGCTTGTGCTGGGAATTCTCGTCCGCCGGCTCGCGGAACGTAACGCGCAGCTCGAGCGGGTCACCGAGGAGCTGCGGGTCGAGCGTGAGCTGGTCCGGCGTCAGGCAGCAGCTGCGGAGCGGGCCCGGCTCACGCGTGAGCTGCACGACGTCATCGCCCACTCGGTCAGCGCCATGGTCGTGCAGGCGTCGGCCGCGGACGCCGTCCTCGAGTCGGATCCCCGTCGCGCGCGAGCATCGTTGCGCGAGGTCACGGAGACCGGCCGTCAGGCGCTCGCGGAGACCAGCGCGGTCCTGCGCCTGGTCCGCGACGAGGACGACGAACCGGAACTCGACCCCGACACTCGCCTGGCTGACGTCGACGGACTTGTGGAGCGGTTCCGGCGACAGGGTCTCGCCGTCGACTACCACCTCGACGGCAGCCTCGACCAGCTGCCGGCGCCGCAGGATCTGTCGGGGTACCGCATCGTCCGCGAGCTGCTCGCCAACGCATTGCGCCACGCCCGAGGTCCCGCCGTGGCCCTGCGGATCAGCCGCGACGCCGACCACCTGCTCATCGAGACCTCCAACGAGGCCAACCGCGTCGGCCGGGGCGAGGGTCTCGGGGTGGTCGGCATGCGCGAGCGCGCCGAGCTGCTCGGCGGGGCGCTCGACGTCGACCACGAGACCGACGGACGGACCACGGTTCGAATCGACCTGCCGTTGAAGCCGGTGGCCTCGTGACCACCGTCCTCCTCGCTGACGACCAGGAGATCATCCGGTCCGGTTTGCGAATGGTGCTGGAATCGCAGGGGATCCGCGTCGTGGCGGAGGCGGCGAACGGCGCTGAGGCGGTCGAGCTGACCCGCCGACTGAGACCCGACGTCGTGCTCATGGACATCCGGATGCCGGTCGTCAATGGCATCGCGGCGACGGCGACGATCGTCCGCGAGCGGATGCCGTCGCGCGTCCTGGTCCTCACCACGTACGACCTCGACGGGCTGGTGTACGGGGCGCTCCGAGCCGGCGCTGCGGGGTTCCTTCTCAAGACGACGGCGCCCGATCGGCTGGTCGCCGGGATCGAGCTGGTGGCCGCCGGCGAGGCTCTGCTCGCGCCATCGCTCACCCGCCGCCTCATCGAGGAGCACGTGCGGGGTCCGGAGCCGATCGCCGGGACGCCGCCGGCTCTGTCAGCGCTGACCGTCCGCGAGGTCGACGTCCTCCGGCTTGTGGCCCGCGGGCTGACCAACGACGACATCGCCGGCCAGCTCGGCGTCAGTCCGGTGACGGTCAAGACGCACGTCAACCGCATCCTGGCGAAGCTCGGAGCGGAGACCCGAGCTCAGGCGGTCGTCCAGGCGTACGAGTGCGGCCTGGTCAGGGCGGGGGAGACCTCAACACGTCGTCGCTGATCCGTTCGGGACGAAACCCGTACCCGATGAACCGCGCCGTCACCGGTCGTAGTGCGGTGAGGACAGCCCCCGGAACGGTGCGCTCGAATCGGGTTGGTGGGTCGTGCACCAGCTCTCGACCGCTGCGCAGGAACCGGTGGGCGACGATTTGGATCCGTTGCATCATCGCCGTAGGCCGGCGCCGCCGCCGCTGTACCTGCCGAGCGGCGTCGTCCAGCGCGGCCTGGTCGTCGGGATGTGACCGCAGCACCGGCACGAGCCGGTTGGCCGTGGCCACGGCATCCTGGACGGCGTAGTTGATGCCGACGCCGAGCGCCGGCGACATCGCGTGCGCGGCGTCCCCGATGCACAGCGCCCCCGGCACCGACCATCGCGGAAGCAGGTCGACCTGGACCGTCAGCAACTTGACCGCGTCCCAGTCGACGAGGGCGTCGACGCCCTCGGACAGCGGCGGCGCACAGTGGGCGACGCGCTCTCGGAAGGCCGGCAGTCCGGCAGCCTTGATGTCGTCGAACGTGCCCTTCGGGATGAGGACGCCGCACTGGAGGTAGTCGGGCCGCGGGATGGTCACGACCATCGTGTCGGCGCGGATGTACGCCAGGGTGTCGGGCAGCGGGACCGTCGGTCTTGGCAGCCGCAGCCACACCACGTCGATGGGCACGCCGGTTTCCTGTGCGGTGAGCCGGAGCCGGTCGCGCACGGTGGAATGCCGACCGTCCGCGGCGACGGTGAAGGTGGCGTCCACCTGGATCTCGCCCTCGGCCGTCCGCGCGACGACACCGGTGACTCGTCCGGCGGTGCGAACCACATCGATCACCTCGGCGCCCATGACCAGTCGGAAGTCGGCGTACCGGCGCCCTTCCGCGGCGAGCAGGTCGAGGAGGTCCCACTGCGGCATCATGGCGATCTCGCGGTTCCGCCCCCGCAGTCGCCCGAAGTCGATCGGGTGGAGACGCATCGACCCCACGACGATGTCGAGGGTGCTCAACCGGGTGTGGGGGATCGCCTCGAGCTGGTCGCGGAAGCCCAGCTGGTCGATGAGGTCGAGCGTCGACGGATGCACGGTGTCGCCGCGGAAGTCGCGAAAGAAGTCCGTGTGCTTCTCGAGGACGAGGACGTCGATCCCCGCGCGCGCCAACAGAAGTCCGAGCATCATGCCCGCGGGACCGCCGCCGGCGACGCATACCCGGGCGGTGAGCCGCTCGATGGGAAGGCTCATGGTCCTAGTCTGCCCGGCGGCAGAGGCCATCTCGTTGCACCGGGAGTCGGGCGATGGGTAGGTTCGCTGGCAGCGCCGCCGACCGTCCGCAGAGCCGAAGGAGCACCCGTGGCCCTCCCGCCGCTGACCCCGGAGCAACGAGCGGCCGCTCTGGCCAAGGCGGCGGTCGCCCGTCGGGAGCGGGCCGCCGCGAAGAACCGGCTCAAGTACTCGCAGGGCTCCCTCGCGGACGTCATCAAGGAGGGCAAGGACAACGAGGTCATCGGGAAGATGAAGGTCTCGGCGCTGTTGGAGTCGCTGCCCGGAGTCGGCCGGGTTCGGGCTCGGCAGATCATGGACGAGGTCGGGATCTCCGAGTCCCGGCGGGTGCGCGGCCTCGGCGCGAACCAGGCCGCGGCGCTCATCGCCCGCTTCGACCGGGAGTGACAGAGCCGGCTGCCGCGCCCGAGGCATCACCGTCCCGTCTCGTCGTTCTGGCCGGGCCGACGGCCGTCGGCAAGGGGACCGTCTCCGCATACATCCGAGCGCACTTCCCGCAGGTGTGGCTGTCGGTGTCCATGACGACGCGGCCACCAAGGCCGGGTGAGGTCGACGGCGTGCACTACCACTTCGTCGACGACGCCGAGTTCGACCGGCTGGTCGCAGCGGGGGAGTTTCTCGAGTATGCGATCGTGCACGGCCGCGCGAAGTACGGCACCCCCCTGGGTCCGGTGGAGCGAGCGCTGCGCGAGGGTCGCCTGGCGATGCTCGAGATCGATCTCCAGGGCGCGCGTCAGGTGCGCGACTCGATGCCGGGTGCGTTGTTCGCGTTCCTCGCGCCGCCGTCGTGGGAGGAGCTCGTCCGCCGGCTCGTCGGGCGGGGTACCGAGGGCGAGCAGGAGCGGGAGCGGCGTCTGCAGACCG
>DATLPT010000236.1:0-4297 GCA_035535635.1 Lapillicoccus sp.
TCGTCGAGGAGGAGCATGCGCGGCTCGTTGATGAGTGAGCGCGCGATGGTGAGACGGCGCTTCATGCCGCCGGAGAGCGGTTCGACGCGGTCGGAGGCGCGGTCTGACAGCTGCGCGAACTCGAGCAGCTCGACGGTGCGCCGCTTGACCTCGGCGCGGGACAGGCCGAAGTAGCGGCCGTAGACCCAGAGGTTCTCCTCGACGGTGAGCTCCTCGTCGAGGGTGTCCTTTTGGGGGACGACGCCGAGCCGGGCCCGGATCTCCGGGCCGTCGCGGTCGGGGTCGAGACCGAAGATGGTCAGCTCACCCGCGGTCACCGGGGAGACGCAGCCGATCATCCGCATCGTCGAGGACTTGCCGGCGCCGTTCGGTCCGAGGAAGCCGAACGCCTCGCCCTTGTGGACCTCCACGTCGATGCCGTCGACCGCGACGAAGTCACCGAACGTCTTGGTCAGCCCCCGCGCCCTCATCAGGACGCCGTCGTCGGGGTCGGTCTGCGCGTACGGCTGGGCGACGGGGCGGTCCAGGCCGGTCGCGTCGGTCACATCCTCACGCTAACCGCGAGGACGGACGCTCGCTCAACCGGTTTTGCGAGGCCGCTTGTCCTTGCCGTGCCGGCGCTCCTCCGGCACCTCCTGCGCGTCGCAGAGAGCGAGCCACACCTGTCGCGGCGGAAGGCCGGCGTCGAGGGCTTCCTGCGCGGTGCGCCCGCGCAGCGCGTCGAGGGCCAGGTCGTGGGCGAGGGAGGCGGCGTACGTGCGTCCGAACTCGTCCTCCATGAACGTCCAGAACTGGCTCAGCCGCACGGTCGTCGAGTATGCCTTGCAGCGGCGGCCGCAGCTGGGTCCGATCAGGCCGGGTCAGGTCAAGTGCACGAAGGTCGTCCCCGCGGCCTTGAGGGTAGGCAGGGCGGCGGCGACACCGGGCATGGTGCCTCTGCCCGGCTGGTTCATGTGCATGATCACGATGCCACTCGCGGCGTGGGTCAAAGCGGAGGTGACCTGAGCGGCGGTGAAGGTCGCACCCGAGTCGCCGTTGGTCGCGAACCCGGCGACGCGGTATCCCAGGTCGCGGACGATGGCCACGGCGACCTCGTCGTAGTGGGCCGTGCCACAGCGGAACCAGGTCGGCGCCTGCCCGGTCAGCGAGCGCAGGTATTCGTGGTTGCCCCACACCTCGTCGACGACCTCCTGGGCCGATCTGGTGCCGAAGACGCCGTACGCTGACCGGCCGCTCACCGACAGCGGTAGGTGGCGTGTCCCATGGTTGCCGATGCGAAACAGGGGATCGGCGACGAGCTGCTCCGCGTAGGCCCGGTTCGACTGGACCCAGCGCTGGTTGAGGAACAGCGTCGCGGGCACGTGGTTCCGGCGCAGCACGTCGACGAGGCCGGTGTCGATGCGGTAGCCGCCCGGGCCGCCGCATGCGTCGAAGGTGAGCGCCAGTGTGCGCCCTCCGGCAGCGAGCACGGTGGCGTCGATGCCTTGGACGTCCATGCCCCACGTGGTGGGCTTGTGCCCCGCGTACCTCGCGGCCACGACAGTGGGCGGCGAGCCGGCCTCGGCAGTGGGGGTGGGCGGGGAATCGGGTATGCGAGTGGGCTGCTCCGTGGGCTCGGCCGTGGGTTCGACGGTGTTCGGGTTGCTGCTGGTGGTTGTGGGTGTCGACGATGCCAGCGCCTCAGTCGCCGGCGTGGAGACCGGGGGTGCGCTGCGGGTGTCGGTGGCGGTGCAGGCCGTGAGCGCACCGAGAGGTACGACGGCGAGGAAGGCACGACGATCCACGGTGGCCCACCGTAACGGTCGCAATGGGTGAAGTCAGAACGGCCGGAGTCGGTCTCTCGGAGACGGCGTCAGGGGTGTCGGTGGCCGGTGGCAGGCTGGGCCTTCTCATGACCGACGACGTCCTGGAGCGCTTCTCCCCCGCCACCGCAGCGTGGTTCCGCGGGTCGTTCAGTGCACCCACCGCGGCTCAGGACGGGGCCTGGGAGGCGATCAGCTCCGGTCGGCATGCGCTCGTCGTGGCGCCGACCGGTTCCGGCAAGACCTTGTCGGCCTTCCTTTGGGCGCTGGACCGCCTGGCCAGTGGGGAGCCGCCGACGTCGTCCCAGCAGCGCTGCCGGGTGCTCTACGTCTCGCCGCTCAAGGCGCTGGCCGTCGACGTCGAACGCAACCTCCGCTCGCCGCTCGTGGGCATCGGCCACGCCGCGGCGCGGCTGGGCCAGCCGGTGCCCGACATCCGGGTCGCCGTGCGGTCGGGCGACACACCGGCCGCCGACCGCAGGGCGTTCGCCAAGGCGCCTGCCGACATCCTCATCACGACGCCGGAGTCCCTGTTCCTGATGCTCACGTCCAGTGCGCGCGAGGCGCTCACCGGGGTCGAGACGGTGATCGTCGACGAGGTCCATGCCGTGGCGGGTACCAAGCGCGGCGCCCACCTAGCCCTCTCCTTGGAGCGGCTCGACCAGCTGCTTGTCAGGCCGGCGCAGCGAGTCGGGCTGTCCGCGACGGTTCGGCCTGTGGACGAGGTGGCGCGCTTCCTGGCCGGAGGCCGACCGGTCGAGGTGGTCCAGCCGCCGTCCACCAAGGAGTGGGACCTCGAGGTGGTCGTTCCGCTGGCGGACATGTCGGCGCTCGGGGAGCTCACCGAGGACCTCAGCGGACCCGCGGCAGGCGAGCAGCGCCGGGCCTCCATCTGGCCCCACGTCGAGGAGCGCATCGTTGATCTTGTAGCGGCGCACCGGTCGACGCTGGTGTTTGCGAACTCGCGGCGGCTCGCGGAGCGGCTCACCGCCCGGCTCAACGAGATCTGGGACGAGCGGCTCACCGAGGCCGAGGACGGTGCGGAGGCCGACGCGACCACCGAGGGAGGCAGCCCCGAGGCCGGCGCGGGCGAAGTCGTGGGTCTCGCCGGTCGCGCTGCCAGTGCGAGTGCGAAGGAAGCCAACCGGCATACCCGCTCCCCTGCGGAGATCATGGCGCAGTCAGGTGTCTCGGCCGGAGTTCCCGCGGTCCTGGCGCGCGCGCATCACGGCTCGGTGAGCAAGGAGCAGCGGGCCGAGATCGAGAACGCGCTCAAGGGTGGTCTGCTGCCGGCCGTTGTGGCCACGAGCAGCCTCGAGCTCGGCATCGACATGGGGGCGGTCGACCTCGTGGTCCAGGTCGAGTCGCCACCCAGCGTGGCCAGCGGCCTGCAGCGCGTCGGCCGCGCCGGGCACCAGGTCGGCGCGGTGTCGCGCGGGGTGCTGTTCCCGAAGTTCCGCGGTGACCTGGTCCAGACCGCCGTAGTCGTCGAGCGGATGCGGGCCGGCGCCATCGAGTCCATGCGCATCCCTGCCAACCCGCTCGACGTCCTCGCCCAGCAGGTCGTCGCCATGTGCGCCATGGACGACTGGACGGTTGACGACCTCGAGGCGCTGGTGCGGCGGTCCGCGTCGTTCGGCGGACTGTCGCGCTCGGTGCTCGAGTCGGTGCTCGACATGCTGGCGGGCCGATACCCCAGCGACGAGTTCGCCGAGCTGCGGCCGCGTCTGGTCTGGGACCGGGTGACCGGCACGTTGACCGGGCGACGCGGTGCACAGCGGCTGGCCGTCACATCGGGCGGAACCATCCCCGACCGCGGGCTCTACGGCGTGTTCCTGGCCGGAGCGGAGGGCGTCGGACAGCGGGTGGGCGAGCTGGACGAAGAGATGGTCTACGAGTCGCGGGTCGGCGACGTCTTCACACTCGGCACGACCAGCTGGCGCATCGAGGACATCACCCACGACCGCGTCCTCGTGACGCCGGCCCCGGGGCTGCCCGGTCGGTTGCCGTTCTGGACGGGCGACACCCTCGGCCGGCCTTCCGAGCTGGGACAGGCGGTCGGGAGGTTCGTCCGCGAAGTGACCGCGCTGCCGGCCGCCAAGGCCCGGGAGCGGGTAGCCCTCGCCGGCCTCGACGAGTGGGCGACCGACAACCTCCTCGCCTACCTCGACGAGCAGAAGCAGGCGACCCGTCACCTGCCGAGCGACCGGACCATCGTCGTCGAGCGGTTCCGAGACGAGCTGGGCGACTGGCGCATCGCGGTGCTCTCGCCGTTCGGAGCCCCGGTGCACGCGCCGTGGGCGCTGTGCGTGTCGGCCCGGATGCGCGAGCGGTTCGGCGTGGACGTGCAGGCGATGCACGGCGACGACGGCATCGTCTTCCGACTGCCCGACCTGGAGTTCGACGGCCTCGGCGACACGGCCGACCCCGACGGCCCACTCGACCCGCTCGCCGACAGCGCGGGCGGCGCCGGCCGCGGCGGACTGGCCGAGCTG
>DATLPT010000237.1:0-5380 GCA_035535635.1 Lapillicoccus sp.
GACGACGAGGAGGCCGTCGCGGTGGCGGTCGGCCTCCGGACCGCCGCCAGCGGATCGGTGGCCGGGATCGAGGAGACGTCGCTGCGCGCCCTGGCCAAGCTTCACCAGGTGTTGCCGTCACGGCTGCGGCACCGGGTGGCGGCGCTGGAGTCGTCGACCGTGCCGATGCCGTTCCGTGGGGCCCGCGTCGACCCGGACGTCCTCGCCGTGGTCTCGCTGGCCTGTCGTGACCACGAGCGGCTCCGCTTCGACTACCGGGCCTATGCCGGCGAGACGTCCCGCCGCCACGTCGAGCCGTACCGGATCGTTCACGACCGGCGCCGGTGGTACCTCTTCGCCTGGGACGTCGACAAGGACGACTGGCGGATCTTCCGCCTGGACCGCGTCACGCCGCGGAGCCCGACCGGTCCTCGGTTCCCCCCTCGGCCGCTGCCCGCGGACTCGGCCATCGCCGCATACGTCAACAAGGGCGTGAAGGAGGCGCACTGGCGGTTCCGCGCCAAGGTGGTCGTGCACGCCTCGGCCGACCACGTGCGCCGCCACATGCCGATGCCGGTGCGCGTCACGAGCCTCGGCGATGACCGGTGCCTCTTCGAACCGGGCTCCGACAGCCCCGAGCTGCTCGCGCACTACCTCGGCTTCCTGGAGGCCGACTTCGAGGTTGTCGACGCGCCGGAGCTCGTCGAGGCGCTGCGTGGCGTGGCTGCGAAGTACCAGCGTGCGGTCGACGCCTCGGCGCCGTGAGCCGGCTCAGACCGGTGCGTGCTGGGAGCGGCCGCCGGTGATCCGGTAGACGTCGTAGACGCCGTCGACCTTCCGAACCGCGCGGATCACGTGGTCGAGATGTGACGGCTCCCCCATCTCGAACGTGAACCGGGACAGGGCCAGCCGGTCTCGCGAGGTCTGCACCGAGGCCGAGAGGATGTTGACGTGCTGGTCCGAGAGGACCCGCGTGACGTCGCTGAGCAGCCGGTTGCGGTCGAGCGCCTCGACCTGGAGCTGCACGAGGAAGACGCTCGACGAGCTCGGGGCCCACTCGACGTCGAGGAGCCGGTCGTTCTGCCGCAGCAGCGACTCGGCGTTGGTGCAGTCGCGCCGGTGGACCGAGACGCCGTTGCCCCGGGTGACGAAGCCGAGGATCGGGTCACCCGGAACCGGTGTGCAGCACCTGGCCAGCTTGACCAGGACGTCGTCGGCGCCGACCACGACGACGCCGGGGTCGCCCGCCCGCCGCTGCCGGGCCCGCGTCGGGACCGTCGCCTCCGCCAGGTCCTCGCTCGCGCCCTCCTCGCCGCCGAACGACTGGACGACCCGGTTGACGACGTTGGCCGCGGAGACGTGGCCCTCCCCCACCGCCGCATACAGGCCGTCGATGTCGAGGTACCGGAGGTCGACCGCCACCGCCGCCAGGCTCTCCGCGGACATGAGCCGTTGGAGCGGCAGCTTCTGCTGGCGCAGCGCCTTGGCGATGGCGTCCTTGCCGCGTTCGATGGCCTCCTCGCGCCGCTCCTTGGAGAACCACTGGCGGATCTTGTTGCGGGCCCGGGCACTCTTGACGAACTGGAGCCAGTCCCGCGACGGCCCGGCCCCGTCGGCCTTGGACGTGAGGATCTCGACGACGTCGCCGTTCTCCAGCGTCGACTCCAGCGGGACCAGCCGGCCGTTGACCCGGCCCCCGATGGTGTGGTGGCCGACCTCGGTGTGCACCGCATACGCGAAGTCGACCGGTGTCGAGGCGGCCGGCAGCGACACGACCTCGCCCTTGGGCGTGAAGACGTAGACCTCGCCGGCGTTCATCTCGAACCGCAGCGAGTCGAGGAACTCGCTCGGGTCCTCGGTCTCGCGCTGCCAGTCGACCAGCTGCCGCAGCCAGACCATTTCGCCGTCGCCGGACTTCAGCGGCGGGGCGCTCTTGGCGTCCTCCTTGTACTTCCAGTGTGCGGCGACGCCGTACTCCGCCCGGCGGTGCATCGTATGCGTGCGGATCTGGATCTCGACGGCCTTGCCCTCCGGCCCGATCACCGTCGTGTGCAAGGACTGGTACATGTTGAACTTCGGCATCGCGATGTAGTCCTTGAACCGGCCGGGGACCGGGTTCCACCGCGCGTGCAGGGCGCCGAGCGCCGCGTAGCAGTCGCGTACCGTCTCGACGAGGACGCGGACCGCGACGAGGTCGTAGATGTCCTCGAAGTCGCGACCGCGGACGATCATCTTCTGGTAGACGGAGTAGTAGTGCTTCGGGCGGCCGGTGACCGTCGCCTTGAGCTTGGCGCCGCGCAGGTCGTCGCCCACCTGGGACCGGACGCCGGCGAGGTACTCCTCGCGGGCCGGGGCGCGCTCGGCGACGAGGCGGACGATCTCGTCGTAGACCTTGGGGTAGAGCGTGGCGAACGAGAGGTCCTCGAGCTCCCACTTGATGGTGTTCATGCCGAGCCGGTGGGCCAGCGGCGCGTAGATCTCGAGGGTCTCGTGAGCCTTACGCTGCGCCGACTCCCTGGAGACGTACCGCCAGGTGCGGGCGTTGTGGAGCCGGTCGGCGAGCTTGATGACGAGGACCCGGATGTCGCGCGCCATCGCGACGATCATCTTGCGGACCGTCTCGGCCTGGGCGGCCTCGCCGTACGTCAAACGGTCCAGCTTGGTCACGCCGTCGACGAGGCCGGCGATCTCCTCACCGAAGTCCCGCCGCAGCTGCGGCATGGTGTATGCGGTGTCCTCCACCGTGTCGTGCAGCAGGGCCGCGGCCAGCGTCGCGGGGGTCATCCCGAGCTCGGCGAGGATGGTCGTGACCGCGAGCGGGTGCGTGATGTACGCGTCGCCCGACTTCCGCAGCTGGCCGCGGTGGTACTCCTCGGCGACGACGTAGGCCCGCTCGATGACCGCGGTGTCCGCCTTGGTGTGGGTCGTCCGGACGGTCTGCAGGATGGGTTCGAGGACCGGGTTGTGGGTGCGAGGTCCGCCGAACCGAGCGAAGCGTGCACGCATCCGAGCCGGCGTCGCCAGTGGCGACGTCGTCGGCGCGCCGGACGGGACGTCCGAGCGGACCTCCTCGCTCATGAACAGAGTCTAGGCGTCGGCCGCCCGCTGCCCCGGTGGAGGTATGGACGAGATGCTAGAGCGCTCGGATATACCTCCACGCATTGAACTCGACTGCAGAGGTGCGGGGATCAGAGCGGGGCGATGGCGTACAGCGGGCGGTCGCCGACCTTCTCACGACCGCCGAGCGCGGTCAGCTCGAGGACGACGTCGACGCCGACGACCGTCGCGCCCGCTCGCTCGACGAGCCGGCAGGTGGCCGCGACAGTGCCCCCGGTGGCGAGGACGTCGTCGACGACGAGCGCCCGCTCCCCCGGCCGGAGGGCGCCCTCGTGGATCTCGAGGACGGCGCTGCCGTACTCCAGGGTGTACTCCTCGCTCAGCGACGGACCGGGCAGCTTGCCTGACTTGCGGACCGGGACGAACCCGCTGCCGAGGTGGTGGGCGACGGCCGCCCCCAGGATGAACCCCCGGGCCTCGATCCCGACGACGACGTCGACCTGATCCGCATACCGGCCGGAGATGTCGTGGGTGACCGCGGCGAACGCGTCGCCGTCCGCGAGCAGCGGGGTGAAGTCCTTGAACAGGACGCCGGCCTGCGGGAAGTCGGGGATGTCGCGGATGCGGTCGAGGACGAGCTGCCTGATCGACCCGTCGCTCATCGTCAGCGCTTCGACTTCGGGGTGCGCCGAGGTTGGTTCCGCGGGCCGCTGCTCGCCCACTTGTGCACTTCGCGAGTGGAAGCCGCGCGGGGCTCGGACACGTCGGTGTCGCTCGCCGGGCGGTCCAACGACCCGTCCTGGGGATGGTCGACCACGTCGACGGTCGAGCGCGAGGCCGGTCCCGACGCGCCCACCGCGACCGTCTCGCGAGCCTGGTAGCGCAGCGCTGCTCGCTCGAGCTCCTTGACCGACGGCTCGTTCCGGCGCAGGTCGACGAGCAGCGGGGTCGCGATGAAGATCGAGGAGTATGCACCGACGGCGATCCCGACGAACAGCGCCAGGCTGAGGTCGAGCAGGGTCCCCGGGCCGAGCAGCGTGAAGCCGACGACGAGGATCGCGGCAATGGGGAGCAGCGCGACAACGGTCGTGTTGATCGACCGGACCAGCGTCTGGTTCACGGCCAGGTTGGCGGCCTGGGTGTACGTCATCCGCCGAGTCAGGAACGCGTCTGCGGTGTTCTCGCGGACCTTGTCGAAGACGACGACGGTGTCGTAGAGCGAGTACCCGAGGATGGTGAGGAATCCGATCATCGACGCCGGCGTGATCTCGAACCCGAACAGGGAGTAGATGCCCACAGTGATGACGAGGTCGTGGACGAGAGCAACCAGGCCCGCGACGGCCATCTTCCAGGTGCGGAAGTAGGCCGCCATGACGAGGGCCACCAGGATGAGGAAGACGATCAGGGCCTGGATCGCCTTCTGGCTGATCGAGGCGCCCCAGGACGGGCCGATGAGCGAGGCGCTGACGTTGCTGGCGCCGACGCCGAACGCTGAGGCGAGAGCAGTCTTGGCGGCGTCGTTCTTGTCGCCGGCCGCCTCCGTCTGGATGCGCACGGTGTTGCCGCCGATGACCGTCGAGACGACGTTGCCGGGGATCCCGGCCTCGGCCACGGCGGCCTGCGCCTTCTCCTCGTAGGCACTCGTGTCGGACACCCCGGAGATGCGGTACTCGGATCCGCCGCGGAACTCGATTCCGAAGTTCAGCCCGCGCGCGAAGATGCCCACGAGGGCGAGGACGATGAGGACGCCCGACAACGCATACCAGGTCTTCTGTCGGCCGACGAAGTCGATGGACCGCTTGCCGGTGTAGAGGTCGTTGCCGAACTGGGCGAGGTTGGGCATCTCAGACCTTCCCCTCGGTGGGAGCCATCGACGTGGACCGGGAGACGGTTGCGGGGGTCCTGGCCGTCGGCTGGCCACTGGCGAACCGACCGCGACCCACGTAGCGGGTCTTCGCGCCGAGTCGTTCGGGGTCGAGGCCGGACCACTTGTGTCCGCCGCCGAAGAACTTGGTATGCGCCAGCATCGCCACCACGGGGTGGGTGAAGAGGAAGACCACAGCGAGGTCGATCAGCGTCGTCACGCCGAGGGTGAACGCGAACCCGCGGACATTTCCGGCGGCCAGGAAGTAGAGCACCGCAGCGGCGAGGAAGTTGACCGCGTCGGCGGCGAGGATGGTGCGCCTCGCCCGGGCCCAGCCCGCCTCCACGGCGGCGACCAGCGGCCGGCCCTCGCGGACTTCGTCGCGGATCCGTTCGAAGTACACGATGAACGAGTCCGCGGTGACCCCGATGGCGACGATCACGCCCGTGACCCCGGCCATGGTGAGCCGGAAGTTGTAGG
>DATLPT010000238.1:0-34388 GCA_035535635.1 Lapillicoccus sp.
TTTCGGTGTCGTCCTCGAGCGAGTTGTAGATGCCCCAGTGCTGGTGCGCGTCGACGACGCCGGGGAAGGCCAGCAGCCCACGACCGTCGACGACGGCGTCCGCCTCGTCGGCCGGGATGTCGGCCTCGAGACGGGTGAACCGTCCGTCCACGATGCCGATGTCCAACCGCTCCCCGTCGTCGGCTCCGGCGTCCGGCCGGACAACGGTGACGTTCTTGACCAGGGTGTTCAGACGGGTCATGCGGGTGCCTCCACAGTTGGCGGTCGAGGGGTGGTACCGGTGGACGACGCTGCGTCCGGAGTGGCGGGTATGCCCGCGGCGTCCTCGGCGGCGAGGAAGGCGAGCCCGAGGGCCGGAAGCAGCCCGTTTCCGGCGAGGTAGCCGGCTGCTCCGTGTCCAGAGATGCCGGCCGCGGCCCCGCCCGACGCATACAGGCCTTCGATCGGGCTGCCGTCCTCGCGCAGCACGCGGGCCGACCCGTCGACGACGAGCCCGCCCTGCGTGTGAAAGAGCGCGGGGACGACCTTTACGGCGGCGTACGGCGGTTGCAGCGGCGCCTCGAACGACGTGCGGCCGAACCGGTCGGGATCCGAGCCATTCTGTGCGGCGAGGGCCGCGGTGCTCTCCAGCTCCTCGGTCAGTGCGTCCACCGGCAGGCCGGTCGCCTGCGCCAGACCCTCGACGTCGTCCGCCCAGACCAGCGCGCCACCGTCGACGGTCTGCCGGAAGTCGGTGAACACCAGGCAGGAGTCGTGGATTCGCTGGTCCAAGACGATCCACCCGGCAGAACCCGGCTGCGCGGCGATGACCGCGGCGTACTCGCTGTAGCCGGTGGTCTCGTTGCCGAACCGGCGGCCGTCGGCACCGACGATCATCCCGCCGTGCATGATCGTCGCCCACCCGACGAGGGTCGAGGTGCGCTGGGCCAACGCGCCGTGGCCCTGGTATGCGTCGAGGAAGGCGACGTCCGCGCCGAGCCCCTCGCCGATCCGCAGGGCGTCGCCACGGGACGCCTCACTGCCGTGGTAGACCGCGTCGGCGATCTCCGGCAGGTGCTCCGCGACGAGTTCGCGGTCCGCGCCGTACCCGTTGGTCGCGAGGAGGACGGCTCGAGTCGGTACCTCCTCAGTGGTCCCGTCCGGCGACTCAAGGACCGCCGCCGCGACCCGCTTGGCGTCGTCGAGACGGACGTCCACCAGCCGCGCCGGCACCAGGAGGTCGATGGTGTCTGTGTCCCGCACGCGTTGGACGAGATGGTCCAGGAGCACCGTGCCGTGCCGCCCTTCGATCGTGTGGCAGCGGTCGACCGAGTGGCCGGGGTAGTGGAAGTCGGTTACCAGGTGGAGGTCGAGGCCGACGCTGTCGACCAGCCACTCCACGAGCCGAGCGCTGACCTGGGTCAGGGCAGCGGCCGGCTGCTCGTCCGCCTCGTTGTGCGTCTTGGCCATGATGTCGGCGAGGTACAGGTCGGGGGAGTCGTCGATGTCCTCGGCTCGCTGGAAGCGGGTACCGGCGCCGGGCACCATGGCCGTGGACATCGAGGTGTTGTTCCCGCGACGGAAGTGCTCGCTGACCTCGACGACGAGCACGTCGAGGCCCAGCTCGGCAGCGCGCAGCGCCCCGGCCAGTCCCCCGCCGGCGCCCGCGATGACGAGGTCAGGTCCCTCTGGGCTCACGCCGGCTCACCCGCGCCGAGAAGACGCAGCGTCAGCGCCGTCGGGTCGACGACCCGCACCCGCCATGCTGCGGCGTCCGACGGCAGGTCGACGGCGCTGCAGCCGTTGAGGAGGTCGTCGGCTCCGGCCCGGTCCGTGCGCTCGACCGCGCTGCGCAGCGCGTCACCCCAACGGTCGCTCTCGTGGATCGCGTCGACGTCGAGGTCGAGAACGTCCACGCCGGTGAACGACGACGAGTAGCCGTAGAGGTCCACCAGTCGCTCGGCCTCGGCGGCGATCGCGGCGTTGCGCGTGACGGCACCGAACCGGCGGCCGGACAGCACGCTCCACGTCGTGGAGGTTCGCAGCAGGCCGAAGACCGGACGCTCGAGCTTGGCCGACAGCTCGGCCACACCCGGATCCAGGAAGCAGTCGGGCATGAGCGCGTCGGCCCGGTCCGGGGCTTTGCTCAGGGCCTCGGCCACGAGGCCCTCAGAGTCGCGCACGTCCTGCTCGGTGGCCAGCTGTCGCGGTGCGTCGGGTCCGATGTCGACCAGCTCGACGCGAAGTCCCGCCGGGCTCAGCGCGTCGTAGCGTGCCTGACGGCGGGCCAGCTCCTCGGGGTCGACGTGGATGGGGGTCACGGACCAGACGTGCATGGTTCTCCTTGAGCGGTCACTGGGTGAGCTCCCGCAGCAACGGGGCGACGTGAGGGGCGTCGAAGAGCTCGGTGGCGACACGGTGGAGCAACTCCACAGCGTCCGGGCCACCAAGCCACCCCTGCAGCAGGCCGAGCAGGTCGGCCGCTTCCAGCGGGTGATGGTCGGCGTCACCGATCGGGTTCGGCGCGTCGCCCACGTGCTCGGAGCCGTCACGCATCCGGAGGGTCACCCGGACGGCTCGCTCGGCGGGCAGCCGGCCGGTGAGGTCGGCGGCCTCCCGCACGGACACCCGCGTGGCGAGGTCACGGACCGCTACGTCCTCGAGCCCGGTGGGGGACGACTGCATCGGCCCCACCTGTCCGTGCACGACCGTCGCGGCCGCGACGAACGGGATCGAGAAGAGGGCGGAGAGCCGACTGGTCCAGTCGGTACGCGTCAGGCCGGCCCCGAGGGCGTGGGTCTCGACGACGACGGACTGGACGTCGGAGGGGCACAGTCCGGAGCGCAGCTCGAGAATGACGTCGGCCACGGGATGGGTGTAGGAACAGGCCGCGTGCCGCTTGAAGTACCCGGTGGTGACGTCCCACCGGGTGCCGACGTCCGCGCACAGGGCGGCCGGTTCCAGCGTGCCGAGGAGGTCGCCGAGGGAGTGGGCGGCGGTGCCCGTGCACTGCGCGCCGCCGGCCGCGGCCAGGCGCGCCGCGGCCAGGCCGGAGACGTTGCTGGCTCCCATCCACGCGTTGCGCACCTCGTTGCCGTCCAGGGCCGACGTGAAGTGCCCGGCAACGGGCATACCGGCGCCGGTGTCGATGGCCGCGGCGAGGGCTTCCCCGTCCAGCCCCAGCAGCCGTCCGCAGCCGGCGGCTGCGCCCGCCACCCCCCAGCTCCCGTGCGGATGCGCGCCCGGACGCAGCGTCGTGGCGCGACCGAACCGGGCCGCTACCTCATACGCGACGAGGAGTGCCGCCGCGGTGTCGGCGCCCGCACTGTCAAGATCGGCGGCCAGCGACAGCACCGCCCACAGTCCATGGGCCGCGGGGTGTCCGGCCGCGAACTTGTTGCCCTCGTCCAGCTCCAGACGGACCATGGCTGTCGCGTTGAGCCAGGCGGCGGCCTCGACGTTCGTCGTCCGCCCTGTCCCTACGAGGGGAGCCGACCCGGCGCCCGGCCGCCACGCCTCCACCAGGGCCGTCTGTTCCGGCAGTCGTGACCCGACGAGCGTGACCCCGAGGGAGTCGAGCAGCACCAGGCTCAGGCGCTCGCGGACCGGCGCCTCGACGTCCGCCCAGCGCACCCCCGACGCCCAGACCCCCAGGGCACGCGTGGCCTCCCGGACCTCGGTCTGGCTCATCGTTTAAAGCCCCAGGTATGCGGCACGGACCCGGTCGTCCTCGACGAGCTCGCGGCCTGCGCCCGACAAGACGACGCTGCCGCTCTCCATCACGTAGGCGCGGTCAGACATCCGCAGCGCCTGTGCGGCGTTTTGTTCGACGAGCAGCACCGCGACCCCCCGGTCGCGGATCACCTCGATCGCCTCGAGGACGGCCCAGGTGAGCTTGGGGGACAGACCGGTCGAGGGCTCGTCGAGCATGAGCAGGCGCGGCCGCGCCATGAGCGCGCGGCCGATGGTCAGCATCTGCTGCTGCCCCCCGCTGAGGGTCTCCGCGGTCTGCCGACGCCGGTCCGCGAGGACCGGGAAGAGGTCGAACACCTCGGAGAGGGAGTCTCCGACGGGGCGGTCGCGGCGGGTCCACGCTCCCATGCGGAGGTTCTCCTCGATGGTGAGCGGCCCGAAGAGCGCTCGGTCCTCCGGGACGTGGACCAGCCCCCGGGCCACCAGCTCGGCGGTCCGCACGGTGTCGATCGGCTGGCCGTCGAAGAAGATCCGGCCGGACGTCGGCCTGATCACCCCCGAGCAGGCTCGCAGGGTGGTCGTCTTGCCGGCGCCGTTGGCGCCGACCAGGGCGACGATTTCCTTCTCGTTCACCTCGAGGTCGATCTCGTGGAGGATCTGCAGGCCGTGATAGCCCGCGCACACCGACTCAAGACGCAGCATCGGTGGGCTCCTCTCCGAGGTAGGCCTCGATGACGCGCGGGTCACTGGTGACTTCCTCGGGGCTCCCGGAGGTCAGCACGCGGCCCTGGTCGAGGACGAGCACGGAGTCCGACAGGCGCATCACGGCGGTCATGATGTGCTCGACGAAGACGAGGGTCACCCCGTCCTCCTCGCGCAGCGCCTCGAGCAGCTCCATCACGGGAGCACGTTCGGACGGGACGAGGCCGGCGAGCACCTCGTCGAGGAGGAGCACCCGCGGGCGGCCGGCCAGCGCGCGCGCCAGCTCCAGCCGCTTGAGACCGGCGGTCGGAAGGCTGCTGCTCTGGACGTCACGCCACCTCGAGATGCCGACCCGCTCGACCACGTCCGCGGCAACGCGGTCGGCGTCATGCCGGCTCGTCCCAGCCGCCATCGCTGCGACCGCGACGTTCTCGAGCACGCTGACCGACCCGAACGGCCTCATCAGCTGGAACGTCCGGGACATACCGGCCCGGGAGACCCGGTGCGGGGCGAGCCCGGTGATGTCGCGGTCGTCCAAGTGGACTGTGCCGGTGTCCGGCCGGATCGCACCGGCCACGAGGTTGAACAGGGTCGTCTTGCCGGCGCCGTTGGGCCCGATGATGCCCTGGATGCTGCCTTCCTCGACGGTGAACGAGACGTCGTCCACCGCTTTGAGGCCGCGGAAGGACCGGCTGACGTGCTCGACGCGCAGCAGGCTCACCGGCGTCGCACCCGCTCCCTGATCGCTCCGTAGACGCCCTGCGGCAGGAGCAGCACGATGAGGATGAGCAGCAACGCGTAGACGATGACGTCGAGGCCCGCCCGGCCTTGCAGGAAGCTCAGCGCCGCGGGCGGGTTGCGCAGCAACGTGGCGGTGATGTCGTTGAGGGGCCCAAGCACGAGCGCGCCGATCGCCGGACCCCAGATCGTCCCCACCCCGCCGATGACCGCAGGCAGGATCGCCTGGATCGAGACGCTGGGACCGAATGCGCCCTCGGGGTCGATGAAAAAGTAGTACTGCGTGTAGAACGCGCCGGCGACTGAGGTGATCGCCGCGGACAGCGCGATGGTGAGGATCTTCGTGCGCATGACCGGCACGCCGACGGCAGCGGCAGCCTCCTCGTCGTCCCGCACCGCGACGGTGAACCGGCCGAGCTTGGAGCGCAGGAAGAGGATGCTCACGGCGATCGCGACGACGGTGAGTCCCAGCGCCATCCAGAAGTACTCCGGGGCGCCTGGCGCGAACTGCATGAAGGCCAACGAGAACTCGCGGCGGAGCGGGACGTTGTACCCGACCGCCCGGTTGACGAAGTCACTGTTGATCGCCAGCAGTCGCAGCATCTCCGCAAAGGCGAAGGTCGACAGCGCAAAGTACGCGCCCTTGAGCCGGTAGCGCAGCGCGAGGAAACCCACCGCCACGCCGAACAGCGCGGCGACGACCATCCCCGCGACCATGCCGATCCAGGGGGAGACGCCATGGTTCACGAGCAGCCACACACTCGTGTATGCGCCCAGCCCGAAGTAGGCGGCATGGCCGAAGCTGAACATGCCCCCGAAGCCGCTCATGATGTTCCATCCGACCGCCATGATCGCGAAGATCAGCACCCGCACGGCCACGGCTTGCGTGGCTGGGGGCAGTATGAGGGGGAGCGGTATCAGCAGGACGGTGAGCACCGCGAGGACGATCAGGTGGCGGCCCCAGGCCGGCCGCGGAAGGACAGCTTCCTCGGTCGAGCGCTCCTGGGTGGCGGCGCTCACGACGTCCTGCCGAAGAGGCCTTGCGGGCGGAAGAGAAGCACGAGGACGAAGACGAGGAAGATCGCCAGCAGCGGACTCTGACCGGGCAGCAGCAGTGCGCCGAGCTGCTCGGTGAGGCCGATCAGCACGCCACCGACGAGCGCACCCACGACATTGCCCATGCCACCGAGCACCACGACGACGAACGCGATGATGTTGAACAGCTCGCCGGTGGTCGGCTCGATGGTCACCAGCGGGGCGACGAGCACACCGGCGGCACCGGCGCAGGCGGTGCCGATCGCGAAGGTCGTCATGTAGATGCGGCGCGTGTCGATGCCCACCAACTGGGCGCCGGAGTCATTGGCCGCGACCGCCCGGATCGCCGTGCCCAGACGGGTGCGGCGCAGGAGTACGTACAGCAGCGCCGCGAGGACCAGGGCCACGCCGAAGGCCAGCAGGCGGGAGACGGTGGTGACGGCCCCGAAGATGGGTACAGCAGTGTCGCCGGGGAGCTTGACCGACTGAGGGTTCGGGCCGAAGAACAGCAGGAGGAGGTTGTCGATGAGCAGCGCGAGACCCAGGGTGATGAGGAGCTGGTTCTCCAGCGGCTTGCCGATGGCCCCCGCGAGCACGAAGCGCTGGATCGCCGCCCCGAGCAGGAACATCACCGGCACCGCCACGACGAGGGCAAGCATGGGGTACACCCCGAACCGGTTGACCATGACGACCGTGATGTAGAGCGCCACGGTCAGGAACGCCCCGTGGGCGAAGTTCACGATGTCGAGGACGCCGAAGATCAGGGTAAGGCCCATGGCAACCAGCCCGTAGACCCCGCCGACGAGGATGCCGGTGACGACGGCCTGGCTGACGACGTCGGTGCTACCGGACCGCAGGTATGCCAGTAGTACCGCCACGACCACCACCCCGACGGCGATGGCGGGCAGCGCCCAGCTGGGCCGACGCCGGGTCGTTCGCACCGGGGAGCGGGGTGACTCCGCTGTGGAGTCACCCAGCTCCCCGACCGGCGCCGGGCCTGCGTCGGGTGGACCGGAACGCTCGGGCAGGCTCACTGGCCGGTCGTGGCCGGGTAGCGGTACATGGTCTCGGCGAAGTCCTGGGGATACGTCTGCACGACCTTGCCGCCCTGGACCTGCATGAGGATAGGCGCCGCACCCTGGTTCTCACCCGTGCTGCTGAACGTGATGGGCCCCTTCTGGGCGACCAGCGACTCGAGGTTGGTCTGCGCGATGGCGCCGCGCAGCGTCGTGGGGTCGGCGCTCTTGGCCCGGTTGAGGGAGTCCGCGATGACCCGGACCGCGTCGTAGGACAGCACCGCTCCGGTGCGGATCTGGTCGTTGTACTTGTCCTGGTAGGTCTTCATCAGCGCCTGCGTCTGGGGGTTCTTGCCGTTCAGGTGGTAGTTGGCGTCGAAGAAGCCCTCACCGGCCTTGCCGGCCTCGGCAGCGAACTGGGGGAGGTCGAACGCACCGTTGGCGACACC
The DNA here is from genome assembly GCA_035535635.1 of Lapillicoccus sp. Classification (GTDB taxonomy): domain Bacteria; phylum Actinomycetota; class Actinomycetes; order Actinomycetales; family Dermatophilaceae; genus Lapillicoccus. The sequence continues at coordinate 7,613 of DATLPT010000238.1, forward strand.
CCACACCGCGTTGAGGGTGGGCTTGACGGTGTCGACCGCCTTGGCCACGAGCACGCCGTCGCGGTAGTACCCGGCGACCATGAGGACGTCAGCTCCTGAGGCCTTCACCTCGGTGACCTGGGTGGTGAAGTCGGAGACCTTCGCGGGGTCGTAGCTCGCGACCGGTCCGACCTCCATGCCGAGGGACTGTGCCTTCTTGGTGAAGGTGTCCTTGATGGCCGTGCCGAACGGGCCTTGCTCGTGCAGGATCGCCACCTTCTTGGCCGGCTTGCCCGCGGCCTTCGAGACGTCGGACAGGTACTGCGCGCCCTGGTCGGCGAGGACCGTCCCGCTCGGCTGCAGCCGGAACGTGTACTGGTAGCCCTGGCTGAGGATGGCGTCCGCGCTGGAAACGTCGATCACGAACGGGACCTTGTTGCGCTCGGCTACCGCCGCGACATTCTGGCTGACCGCGCTCTGGTAGGTGCCGATGATGGCGACCGCGCCCTCCTGGACGAGGCGCTGCGCCTCGCTCTGGCCCGTTTCGGGGGCTCCCTTGGAGTCGGCGCTCAACAGCTCGAGCTTCGCGCCCCCCATGGAGGCTATGCCGCCGGCGTTGTTGATGGCCTCCACCGCAAGCTTGGCGCCGTTGTCCATCTGCTGTCCGTCCGCGGCGGACGATCCCGAGAGTGGGTGCAGCGACGCGATCTTGATGGTCTGTCCGGATCCCGCGGTGCCGCCACCGCCGCCCCCGGCGCCGGGCGTGCCGGGAGGGGCTGACCCTCCACAGGCCGCCAGGGCCAGTGGCGCCGCGAGTGCTAGGCCGACGATCCAGTTCTTCCTCAAGGTCAACTCCCGCGGTCACGCGTTCCTCGAAACGGAACGGCCCAATGGGCAGCGAGTCTGGCACTCGGCGGCTGTTGCGGTCAAGGGTCGACACTAAGCCCGCAATTCGCCTACAGTGCAAGGGCATCAGCGCGGCGGCCCTCGCATGGCCCGACAATCTTCCTCGTTTCGTCGAGCGGAACGATGAACGGTTTGCGTGAGTTTGACGGTGACCGCCTGGGACGCGAGCAGACGAGGTGGGAATGACGGAGCAGCTCGGCACGGAAGCGGCCGCGCGGGTGTCTGACGTGCTCCTCGCGTTCCTGCAGGGGCCACGCAGCCTAGGGGTGTCGGCGTTGGCGCGCGAGCTGGGGCTGTCCAAGGCGGTCGTCCACCGCATCCTGCAGACGCTCGTCCACCGGGGGCTGCTGACCTCGCATCTCAGCACCCGGGAGTACCACCTGGGGCCCGCCGCTGCGGCACTCGGCGCACGCGCATTGCGCGAGTCCGACCTGCGCACGGTGGCCATGCCGGTGCTCCGGGAGCTCCAGCAGGCCACGAGCGAGACGACGACCGTGTCGGCGCTCGTTCCCGGTGGCCGCGTCTACCTCGACCAGGTTGAGAGCGCGAAGGAGATCAAGATGACGGTTGAGGTCGGGCGACGCTTCCCGCTGCACGCGGGCAGCTCGAGCACCAGCATCCTGGCGTTCCTGCCGACTGCCCAGCAGGAGGAGGTCCTGGCCGGCCGCCTCGACGCCCTGACGAAGCGGACCATCGTGGACCCTGGTCTGCTGCGTGACCGCCTCACCGAGGTCCGCCGGACCGGCGTCGCGCAGTCGGACGGCGAGCGCCAGGCGGGGGCCGGCTCTGTCGCGGCACCCGTCTTCGGCGTGGACGGCTCCGTCCAGGGCGCGATCTCCGTGTGCGGTCCCGCCGACCGGGTCGGACCCGCGGCCCGAGAGCGGTTCGTGCCGCTCCTCGTCGACGCGGCCGACCGCATCTCCCGGGGAATGGGTTGGCACGGCGGCCTTCCCCATCATGAGGGGACGCGATGAGCGACGCGCTCGCCGGACTCAAGGTCCTGGACGTCTCGACGCTGTTCGCCGGCCCGCTCGCCGCGACCATGCTGGGCGACTTCGGCGCCGACGTGATCAAGATCGAGCACCCCCGTGGTGACCCGGTGCGCTCGCACGGGGCGAGCAAGGACGGCGTCGGCCTCTGGGCCAAGGTCGTCGGTCGCAACAAGCGCGGGATCACCCTCTACCTCGGGTCTCCCGAGGGCCAGGACGTGTTCCGGCGCCTCGTCGCCGGCGCCGACGTCGTCATCGAGAACTTCCGGCCGGGGACACTCGAACGGTGGGGCCTCGGCTACCCGGAGCTGTCGACGGACAACCCCGGTCTCGTTCTCACCCGCGTCACCGGGTTCGGGCAGTTCGGCCCGTATGCGGGTCGTCCCGGGTTCGGCACCCTGGCCGAAGCGATGAGCGGTTTCGCCGCAATCACCGGTGAGCCCGACGGTCCTCCGACCCTGCCTCCTTTCGGCCTCGCCGACGGCATCGCCGCGCTGGCGGCCGCCTTCGCGACGATGACGGCGCTGCGGGCGAGGGAAACGACTGGGCGAGGCCAGGTGGTCGACCTCGCCATCATCGAACCCATCCTGACTCTGCTCGGCCCCCAGCCGACCGTCTGGGATGCCCTGCACCAGGTCCAGGAACGCTCGGGCAACCGGTCGGCCAACAACGCTCCACGCAACACGTACCTCACCCGCGACGGGCGGTGGGTCGCGGTCTCGACGAGCGCGCAGAGCATCGCCGAGCGGGTCATGCGGCTCGTAGGGCGTCCTGAGCTGACGCAGGAGCCGTGGTTCACCTCGGGCGGTGAGCGGGCCAAGCACGCCGACGTCCTCGACGGGGCCGTTGCATCGTGGGTGGCCCGGCACGATCGCGACGAGGTGGTCCGTGCCTTCGAGGAGGCCCACGCCGCGGTGGCCCCGATTTACGACGTGCGCGACGTCGTGGCCGACCCGCAGTTCCAGGCGTTGGGATCCCTCGTCCGCGTCACGGATCCCGAGCTGGGATCGGTGCTCATGCAGAACGTCCTCTTCCGGCTGTCGGAGACGCCGGGCCGGATTCACAGCACGGGGCCGGCGCTGGGGCAGCACACGGAAGAGGTGCTGGCCGAGATCGGGGTCGACGCCGCCCAGCTGGCCGAGCTGCGGCGCCGGGGTGCGGTGTGAGCATTCCCCGGTCTTGGCTCTACGTCCCGGGTCACCGTCCCGAGCGCGTCCGCAAGGCGCTCGCCTCCGCGGCCGACGCCGTCGTCATCGACCTCGAGGATGCGGTCCCCGTCGCAGCTAAGGACGAGGCGCGGCAGTCGACCGTCGCCCTCCTGCAGGAGCGGCCACCCGACTCGCCCCCCATCTGGGTGCGGGTGAACCCGCCCACCGAGCCGGTAGGCCGCGCGGACGTCGAAGCGCTGGCCGGTATGCCAGTCGACGGGCTGCGTGTGCCGCGGTGCGAAGACCCGGGCGCCGTGCGCGCGGTCGCCGAGCAGACCGGGTTCGCCCTCATGCTTCTCCTCGAGACCGCGCGCGGTCTGCTGCGAGCCAGTGAGCTGGCCGGCGCGGATACGCGGGTCCGGGGTCTGGGGCTCGGCGAGGCGGACCTCGCGGCGGACCTCATGGTGCGGTCGGACTCAGGACTTGACTGGGCCCGCGGCGCCGTCGTGGCCGCGGCCCGCGCCGCCGGTCTGCCGTCGCCGGTCCAGAGCGTGTGGACCCACGTCGCCGACCTCGACGGCCTCCGCGCTTCTTGCCAGGACGGGCTCGCCAGCGGATTCTTCGGGCGGTCGGTCGTGCACCCGTCGCAGATCGAGGTGGTGCACGAGGTCTACACCCCCTCGGCGCGCGAGGTGGCCGACGCCCGCGCGGTGCTGGCCACCGGAGCCGAGGCCCGAGCGAGGGGCGAGGTGGCGGCCCTCGACGACCAGGGCCGCTTCGTCGACCCGGCCGTCGAGGCTCGGGCACGCGTCGTCCTCGACCGCATACCCGTCGAACGTGGCGTCGACCGCGACCCGAAAGGCCAGCCATGAACCACGAGGTCCGCACGACGACGGATGCGTTGCTCGACGCGATCAGCGGAGGGATTCGACTGGTGGAGCTGGGCCAGCCGTTCTTCACCGGAATGCCGTGCTCGCCCAACCACCCCGGGTTCCGGATGACCCTCATCCGCCGCCACGGCGACATGGTGCGTGCCGACGGCGGCTCGGCCGCCAACGAGATCATCGTGACCGGGGGTCATGTCGGCACTCATGTCGACGCGCTCTCGCACGTGAGCCACGACGGCGTCATGTACGGCGGAGTCGACGCGGCGGAGGCCCAGGTCGGGGGGTCGTTCCGCGAGCTCGGCGCCGAGCACACGCCGGCGTTCCTGCGCCGGGGCGTCCTCCTGGACGTCGCGGCGACCCTGGGGGTCGACGTGCTCGCACCCGGCCAAGGGGTGGGCGCGGCGGAGCTGCAGGCGGCTCTCGACCGGTGCGGCACCGACCTGCGCCCCGGGGACGTCGCCCTCGTGCGCACCGGCTGGGCACGGCACTTCGGCGACGCCGAGCGCTATCTCAGCAGGGCCGACGGCGTGCCGGGCGTGACGCCCGACGGAGGTCGCTGGCTCGTCGACGCGGGGGTCAGCGCGACCGGGAGCGACACCACCGCCTTCGAGCAAATTCCCGCCGGCGCGGGCCACAGCGTGCTGCCAGTCCACCGAATCCTCCTGGTAGAGAACGGAATTCACATCATCGAACATCTGGCTCTCGAAGAGGCGTCCGCAGCGGGGCTCACCGAGTTCACCTTCGTCATGGCGCCCCTGCGCATCGTCGGCGGCACCGGATCACCCGTGCGTCCGCTCGCCGCGGTATCGGCATGACCGCGGACAGCCCGGCTCCGTCGCCGACGGTCGTCCAGCAGCTTGCCGAGCTGGCCGCGTCGGTCCGGCGCGACGGCCTGCCGGACGCGTTGCGTGAGGATGTCGCCCGGCGCGTCCTCGACTTCGTCGGCAACAGCCTGGCCGCCGGTGGCGAGTCGTCCGCGGCCGCGGTGGTGCCGGTGGTGCGTGGCTGGGGGGGTCCCCCGGAGGCGACCCCGATCGGCACGGGCCTGCGCGTCCCGAGTGCCGCGGCCGCCCTGGTCAACGGCACTCTGGCCCACTCCCTGGACTTCGACGACACCCACCTGCCGTCGGTGCTCCATCCGTCGGCGAGTGTCGTTGCGGCGGCCCTGGCCGTCGCGGAGGCAACCGGTGCCAAGGGTGCTCAGATGCTCGACGCCGCGGGCGTCGGCATCGAGGTGACCGTCCGCCTGGGGATGGGTGGCTACGACGCGGCCAAGGGGTCGTCCGAGTTCTTCGAGCGCGGCCAGCACGCGACGTCCATCTGTGGGGCCGTCGGCTCGGCGGTGGCTGCGGCCATGGTAGGCGGGCTGGACGCCGACCGGATCGCCGACGCAGCGGGGATCGCCGCGTCCATGGGGTCGGGGCTGCTCGAGGCCAACCGCACGGGCGGCACGGTCAAGCGCGTTCACTGCGGGTGGGCCGCGCACGGCGGCGTCGTCGCCGCCGACCTGGCGCGCCACGGGCTGACCGGCCCGCCGACGGTCGTCGAGGGCCGGTTCGGTTTCCTGCAGGCCTTCTGCGGTGACCACGCCGACGTCGATGCGGTCACGGCGGGGCTCGGTGAGCACTGGGAGCTGCCGGGCATCTTCTTCAAGCCGTATCCGTGCAACCACTTCACGCACGCCGGCATCGACGCCGCGCTCGAGCTGCGGGCGCGCGGCGTCCGACCGGACGACATCGTCGCGATCGAGCTCGGTGTCCCGACCCACGTGCTGAAGACCATCGGTCAGCCCCCTGAGGAGAAAGCGCGTCCGAGATCGGGCTACCACGCCGCGTTCAGTGGCCCCTACACGGTGGCCGCGGCTCTCCTCGGCGGTGGCGGCCTCGGGGTGTTCCATGAGGACTTCACCGACGAGGCCACCCGTGACGAACGGCGCCTTTCCCTGGCGGCCAAGGTGCGGTGCGTGCCCGACGAGCAGTGCGACCGGATCTTTCCCCACCAGTTCCCGGCGGTGCTTCGGGTCCAGACCACCGACGGTACGCGGCACGAGGTACGGATCGACGCCAACCGGGGCGGTCCCGAACGTCCCCTGTCCACGGACGAGCTGGCCACGAAGCTGCGGCTGAACGCCTCCCGAGTGCTCGACGCGGAGCGGGCGGCCGCGGTCGCCGCGGCCGGGGTCGCCCTGCCTGGTGCCCCGGACGTCTCCGGCCTCATGGACCTGGTACGAGGAAGCGACCAGGCGTGAGCGAAGGGGACGCCCGGCACCAGCGCCGCCTCGAGCGCCTCGTCGAGTGGGGCCTGGGGCCGGACGTCCTCACCGACGACGACCGTCCCCATGCGGTCACCGTCGTCACCGACACCGTGGCGGCCATCGTGGCCGCCGGCGCCGAACCCGAGGTCCACGCCCTGGCGGCCGTCGCGCCGACACTGGGCGGTTCTGGCCCGGCCACCGTCCTGTGCTCAGGCGCCGGGACGAGTCCGTGGGCCGCCGCTCTTGTCAACGGGACCGCCGCCGTCCGGCTGGAGCTGGACGAGGGAAACGCCTTCTGCGGCAACCACCCCAGCGCACACACCCTCCCGGCGGTGCTCGCGACGGCGCAGGACGTCGGCGCCGACGGGCTGGCCTTCCTGGCCGCGTCGGCGGCGGCGTACGAGGTTGCCGTCCGGGTCGGCCGTGGGATCCGGCTGCGCTCCGCGGTCCACCCGTTCGGGACCGCCATGGTCTGCGGAGCCGCTCTCGGGGTCGCCCGGCTGCGCGGGCTGGACGTCGCCGACGCCACTCGCGCGGTCCGGCTGGCGGCGGCCCTCGTCCCCGCCTCCACGCAGCGTGCGGCCAACCAGGGCGCCACGGTTCGCAACGCGGTGACCGGGTCGTGTGCCGCCGCGGGTGTGCTGGCGGTGACCCTGGCGCTGACCGGGACGACCGACGACGCGCTCGCCCTTCCCACCGTGTTCGGCGAGGTCCTGGGCCAGGGCTACGACGACATCTGGCTCGACGACGGGCTCGGTTCCGACCGGTACCTGCGCTCGGGGTACTTCAAGACCCATGCCTGCAGCCGCTGGAACCACGCGCCGATCGAAGCCACCGAGACATTGCTGGCGCGAAACGGGTTCGGGCCGCAGGACGTCGTCGACGTGGAGGTCGCGACCTACGACCCCGCGACCCGGCTCGACGGTCGTGACCCGAATACGGGGTTCGCCGGCAAGCACTCCATCCCCTTCAACGTCGCTGCCCGAATTCTGCTGCGCGACAACGGGATCGAGGCCTACACCGACGAGGTGGTGAGGAACCCGTGGGTCCGGTCGCTGGTGCAGAAGGTGCGGGTGGTCGAGGATTCGGCGATGACCGCTGCCGCACCGGCGGTCCGCGCCGCGAGGGTGACCATCCGGCTGGCGGACGACCGGGTGGTCCAGACCACCGAGGAGCATCCGCCCGGTGACGCCGACCGCCCCTACCCCCCGGAGGTCATCCGCGCCAAGCACCGGACGCTCCTGCGCCGAGGGCTGGCCGAGGCCGACGCCGAGGCCCTCCTGCACTGGTGCGACGAGCTGCCCCACCACCGGACCCTCGCCGACCTGGCGTCCATCGTCGGAGGGGGACGATGACGCTGGCGAGCCTGGCCGCGGCGGTGGCGCACACGAGCTGGCCGGCCGCGCCGGCGGAGGTCCGCGACCGGGTTGTCGACCTCGTGGCCGACTGTGTGGCGGTCGCGGCCCTGGGGTCCACGAGGGCCGAGCTCCGGCGTCTGGTCGAGGTGCACGACCGTCTCACCCCGACCGGCCCGGCCTCCGTCCTGGGGTCGCCGCGGGGATGGCCGCCGATGACGGCCATGCTCCTCAACGCGACCGCCATGGCCGCCGACCAGCTGCAAGACGGGCACCGGATGGCCCGCGGTCACCCCGCTTCCCATGTCGTTCCGGCGGTCCTCGCCCTCGCCGAGCAGGTGAACGCCGACGGGACGGAGCTCCTGTCGGCGGTCCTCGCAGGCTACGAGGCCGGGGTACGCGTGGGGCGTGCCATGGGCGGCACTCCCACTGGAGTGCACGACATCGGCACCTGGGGCCAGGTGGCGGTCGGCGCCGCCACGGCCCGGCTCCTGGCCCCCGGCGACGAGGGCGCGGCCGAGCGTGCTCTCGACCTGTGCGGGTCTGCCGTCCTGCTCACCGATGCCCACACGGTGTTCGCGGGACACGACGGTTCGCATACCTTCCTCGGCTCGTCGGTCCAGACCGGCGCCGGGCAGGGCGTCGCGGCGGTGGCCGGCCTGGCCGCCGCACCCGGTGCGCTCGGTCGACACCTCGCGGCGGTCGGCGCTTCGCGGTGGGACCCGGCGCCGCTGTCGGTACCCGGTGCCTGGGAGACCTACGAGGTCCTCGGCGGCTATGTGAAGGTGCACGCCTCCTGCGCTCATCTGCACGGCGTGAACGACGCCGTGGCCGACCTTGTCACCCGCGGTGTCAGCGGCCGCGACGTCACGTCGGTTCGGGTGCACGCCTTCGCAGGGGCCGCCGGGTTCGACGCCGTCGCCGACAGTGAGCTGGCGGCTCGGTTCAGTGTCCCGACCACCGTTGCTGTGGGTCTGCTCGACGGCCGGCTCGACGAGTCGACGGTGACCGAAGAGCGAGTTCGCTCCACCGAGGTGCGGGATCTCGCGTCGCGGGTGGAGGTGCTGCACGACCCGGCCCTGGACGCGGGGTACCCCTCCGGCCGCCCCGCCCGCGTGACCGTGCTGCTGCGGGACGGTGCAACCGTGGCGGCCACGGCCGAGCGGCCTCGAGGAGACGCCGACCGCGCACTCAGCCGGGGCGAGCTCCGGGCGAAGGCTTCGCGGCTGCTCACGGGTTGCCTCGGCGAGGTGGGCCTCGCTGTGCTGCAAGCGGTTCACGGACTCGCGACCGGACTGCCGGTTGCCACCCTGGGGCAGACGATCCGATCGGCGGCGGGTGGGGCCTCGTGATCGTCAGTCGTCACGACGGTGCGCTGCGGCTGGTCCACCAGAACGAGCACGGCCGGCTGGCTGGCGTCCTGGCCCGGGCGTGGGGCAACGACGAGGTCGAGGCGCCTCGCCCGGGGCCCTCGGTCGTCACGGCCGCTGCTCGGCACGACGAGGGGTGGCGCTCCAGGGACACCCGCGTCCTCTATGACGAGTTCGCCCAGCGTCCGCTGCACTTCCTCGACATCGAGGCGGGCGAACACATCCGGCTCTACCGCCAGGGCGTCACCCGGGTGAGTGCCGCCGACGTCTACGCCGGACTGTTGGTGGGGATGCACTGGACCGGCCTCTACAGGTCGCGGTGGTCGGCGCCCGGGGGCGGCTCCCGGGTGGGGCAGGGCCCCGAGGCCAGGGCCGCCCAGGACCGCGTCGTCCGCTCCGAGCAACGGCGTTGGGCCGATGCGGTCGAGCTGGCATGGACGGAGCAGGAGCCTCGGGCCGCCTTCGAGACGCGGATCTGGCACAACTACGAGCTGCTGCAGCTCTGGGACCTGCTCTCGCTCTTCCTCTCGGTCACTCCCTCGCAGCCCGGAAGGGGCTCGGCGGTGCCATGGGGACCTCAGCTGCGCGACCTGGACCAGGCAGCGACGCCGGTGGTGCTGCCCGCCGTCGGCACGTGGCCCGGCGGTCCGCGGTTCGCCCCGATCGCGTGCGTCACCGCTCCCGGGCTGATGACCCTGGACCCCTTCCCTTTCACCGGGCCCGTCGACGTCGAGGTTGAGCACGTCGTCATTCCCGACCGGGATTGGTCGCGGGCCGCCGCCGTACGGGAGGTCCGGCGGACCTCCGCGACGGCCACAACCTGGCGCCTGGTACCGAGGGACGGGAACGACCGGGCCGACGAGGGCACCCGGTGAGCCGCCCTCCGGCCGACGTGGTCGCCCGCGCCGAGTCCTTCGTCAGGGAGGAGGCCGGCTTCGCCCAGGTGACCACCCTCGACGCCGATGGGTACCCGGTGAGCCGCTCCATGACGGCGTTCCTCGCTCACGGCTTCGCCGTCGAGCTGGTGCAGCGGCGCGTGCACCGACGGCTCGAGCAGCTCGCTTTCAACCCGCGGCTGCTGGTCACCTGGGTCGGGGCGCCGGCTCCGGGGGTCACCAACGAACGTCCGCACGTGTTCGACCTCGGCCGGCTGCCGGCTCGCGCCGTCATGGTGCGCGGATCCGCGGAGGTCATGGACGACGACTGGACCTGGCAGGTCTACTCGCGACACCGGACCGAGCATCTGGCTCGAGGCCAGGACCGCGCGCCGTCCCGGAACCGTGACCAGGTTGCCGCCGACTTGGTTGGGCTCCGCGTCCATCCGTTCCGCATCCGCCTCGAGGGTTTCGCCGAGGGCGCGCAGTCGTTCGACTGGCGGATCGGGCGACCGCTCGACCGTCGACCACCCGAGCAGGACCGACCCCCGATCCAAGGAGCGCCATGACCCTGAAGACCATCCTGGGCTACGAGATCCAGCCGGGGGTCACCCCCGAGGAGTACGAGCGGTGGCTCTTCGAGGTGCATGCCCCCGACCTCCTCGCCAACCCCCACCTCGACCGCATCGTCTTCAACAAGGTGCTGCGCCCGGTGCGCCAGGCGTCCGGCGGCAGTGCGGCGGTGCCCGAGGGCCTCTCGTTCTACCGGATCGCCGAGATGCACTACGCCGACGAGGAGGCGTATGGGAAGTACCTCGCCTGGTTCGAGGAGCACCCGATCCCCGCAGAGCGCGGGCCGGCTGGCCGCACCGACTTCAAGTTCTACCTCGTGACGCAGAGCACCGAGGTGACCCGCTGAACACTTCCGGCGTCGCGCTGCTGGAGCACCTGCGCAACGCGTCGGTGCCGCCCGACCTGGCCTCGTGGGCCGAGTCGATCGGGGGCCCGGCTGGCGACCACTCCGGCGCCGAGCTGCTCGGCACCGGACGGCGGGCCGGGATGTATGCGTCGCTGCTGTGGAACGGGGTCCGTCTCGTGCGGTCCCACGGTTCGTGGGACCGTCCTCCGCTGACCGTCGCGCTGACTGTGTTGGCCGTCACCTGTGGGGCGCCCCTGGAGTCCGACGACATCGAGGCCGCGGTGCAGGCCGGCGTGGCCGAGGAGCGGCGGGCGACGTCGGCGACGGGGCAGACCACCTCGTCGAGCGCCGTGGCGGAGGCGACGACGTGGGTCCTGCCGGCCGCTGCCTGCGCCCTCGTCAGCGCGCAAGGCTCGGACACCGACGCATACCGAGCCCTGGACCACGGTCTGCGCGACGTCGCCGCCGCCCTCATGGTGGTGCGTGCGCCCGTGGGCGCGGCTCCGCCGGCTGAGCCCCCCGGTGAGGGTTTGCTGCTCGGCCACGCCTTGGCGGCGGGATGGCTGGCGACGCAGCTCTGGGAGGCCGGGGTGGTCGGCGTCCCCGAGACCTTCGAACGGACGGTCGCCGCCGTCGTCGGGGCCCCGTGAGCGACGGACCCCGGCTCCTGCTGAACCTGGCCCGGCCGTGGGGCGAGGCCGACCCGACCGCCCTGGCCGGACACGCCGTCGACCTGGGCTTCGACGGCGTGGGTCTGGCCGACAGCCCGCGCCTGATGCCGGACTGCTGGGTGGAGAGCGAACGGGTCCTCACCGGGACCGCCGCCGTGCTCGCCGGTCCGGTCGTCGCCAGCCTGGGCCTTCGCCACCCGGCCACCGTGGCCGGCGCGCTGCGCTCGCTCGAGGATCATCACCCCGAAAGGGCGTTCGCGGTCGTGGGGCGCGGCGAGAGCTCGGTGCACAACGAGGGGCTCGCCGTACCGTCGTTGCAGACCCACCTGGACAACGTGCGAACGCTGCGCGAGCGACTGCGAACCGACGACGGGTCGGACCGGCTGGCTGGGCGCCTGCTCGGTGCCGCCTCTGGTCCCCGGACGATCACGGCGACGGCCGCCGCGCTGGGCGGGGTCCTCCTCGACGTCGGGACTGACCTGGACACGGTGGGCCGCGCCGTCGCGCTGGCGCGGGCCGCCGAACCACATACGCACATCTGGCTCTTCGTGCGCGCCCTCGTCGTAGCAGACCCCGCGGCGGCGGCCTCCGCTGCCGCGCCGCTGCTCGGTTCGTGCGCGGCGAGGATGGCTGCGGCACCCGAGTGGTTCGGTATCGACGTCGACGAGCTGGCGCTCGTCCGCCTGGTCGCCGGCCGCCACGAGTACCTCAAGCACGGGACGGTGGCGGCAACCGCTGACGCCGACGACGAGGCGGCCCGGCTGGTCCGCGGACGGTTCCTCCTCGTCGCCCCGGCGGACGAGGTGACGCACCGCGTGTCGGCGTATACGGAGCTCGGCATCGACGGGCTGGTCATCGCCGGTGGGCTGCCCGGAGTGGTCCCCGGCCTGCCGGCTCTCGCTGCCGCCCTCTCAACGAAGGAGCTCCGATGACCTCGACCCCGACCGCGCCGGCGTCCGGGCTTCTCGGTGACGCGGTGGCGGACTTCGCCGCGACGACCCGGCTGCGCGATCTTCCCGATCCCGTGCAACGGTTCGGCCGTCTGCTGTTCGTCGACACCTTGGGGGCGCTGCTCGGCGGCCTGCGCTACCCGCCGGTGAAGCGTCTCGCCCGTGCCCTCGCGCACGCCGAGACCCCGGGGGCGACCTCGCCGCTGGCCCGACTGATGACCCTCGGGACCGCCGCGACGTGGCTGGACGCCGACTCGGGCGGGTCGTTCCACCCCCAGGGCCACCGGCTCCCGCCGGTGCCGACCGCGCATCCCGCGCCGCACATCCTTCCCGCCCTGCTGGACGCCGCGGCCGAGCGCGACCTCGACGACTCGCTCGTGCTCGAGGTGTTCCTCGTGGCGGCGGAGGTCGGGATGCGCAGCGGCGTCGCCTCGTCCCTGCGCGTCGGGCTGCACCCTCACGGCGTGCACGGACCCGGCGCCGCCGCACTCGCGACGGCGCTGCTCCGCGGCCTGCCCCCGGAGCGTCTGGGCGACGCATACCTCCTGGGGTCCTGCCTCCCACTCGCCGCGACGCTCGACGTGCCAGTACGCGGAGGCACGGTGCGGAACGCGTGGACCGGCCTGGGGTCCTACTACGGCGCGGTCGCGACCGACCTGGTGGTGGCGGGCGCCCAGTGCGACGACGCGCCGTACCGCCGCCTCTTCGACAGCGCGGTCTGCACCGACCTCGACGACGACCTCGCCGTCGGCGGGCTCGGTCGCACCTGGACGATCCTCGACAGCTACCTCAAGCCGTATGCCTGTGCCCGCTGGATCCATCCGGCCCTGGACGCCACTCGGCTCGCGCTCGCGGAGGCGTACGGAGGTTCGGCGGGGACGGTCGCCGTGGATCCGGCGGAGGTGGAAAAGGTCGAGATCGAGACCTTCGCGTTCGCGGCCTCCTTGTCCGCGACGGAGGTCACGTCGGACATGCAGGCCCGCTTCTCGCTGCCCTATGCCCTGGCCGCGCTCGTCGCCGACGGCGTGCTCGACGCCGGTACGTTCCTCCCGGACGGACTGGACCGGTCCGCCGTTGCCGACCTGGCCCGGCGAGTCGACCTGGTGGAGGACCCGGCGATGACCGCCGCCCTGCCGCGGCAGCGGCCGGCGACGGTGACGGTGTACCTGCGCGACGGCCGCCAGGGCACCGGCCGGGTCCGCAACGCCCGAGGCAACCCCGACCAGCCGCTGACCGCCGAGGAGGTCATGGTGAAGTTCCGCGGCAACGTCGGTGACCTCGTGCCTCATGTCCTCGTGGAGGAGGTCCTCGGCGCCCTCCTCCCGGCTGAGGAGCACCTCCCGGCGACCCACACCGTGGCACGGTTGGCTCGCGTCGTCCTCGACCCATCCTGAGCCGGAAAGAGACGGGTCGTTCCCCTCGGCGGGACGTTCACGGAGATTCGGGCCGCTGGGCGGAACGCAAGGGAAAACGTTGCCAGAAAAGGCAATCAGGATCTTGACGCTCCCGGGGCCGACACAGTGCACTGGGTTGTCTCTCCAATCGACGATCCGGAGAGCGGACCTTGGAAGCCAGTATGCGTCGACCGAACCAGCTCAGCATGAGAACCGCGGGTGGGAGTCTGGGGTCGAGGTCGAGAGCCGTACTCACGCTCCTGGTTGGCGGCCTTCTGGTCCTGGGCGTGGCGATCCCAGCTCAGGCTGGGGGCGGTACGGCGGCGGCCGCCAACACGCCCGCGGCCGCACCGCTCTCCTGCGACCAGATGGTGGGGCAGACCGTCAAGGTGCAGAACGATGTGGCCCGGGTCGCGACGGCGGTCCCCGTGGCTGCCTCAGGGACCACCTCCGCCTACTGCGAGCTCAACGGGACCATCTCCACGATCCGCTTCACGATGCGCCTGCCGGTCACGGACTGGAACGGTCGCTACTTTCAGACCGGGTGCGGTGGCTTCTGCGGAGCCGTCCCGATCGCGTCCTGCGGCCAGGCTCTGTCCCGCGGGTTCGCCGTGGCCGCCGAGGACACCGGCCACGTGGGGACGGGAGGCAACGGCTCCTGGGCCTATAACAACCGACCCGCCGAGGTTCTCTTCGGCTACAGCTCGCCGCATCTGACCGCGATCGCGGGCAAGGCGCTGACCGAGCGGTTCTACGGGCAGGCCCCGTCCTACTCGTACTTCCAGGGGTGCAGCACCGGTGGACGGCAGGCGCTGTCCGAGGTGCAGCGTTACCCCGACGACTTCGACGGCGTCGTCGCCGGCGCGCCGGCGCTGTACCAGAACTACCTCGCGCCGCTCTCCCAGGGCTACCTGGAGACCGTGAACCGGCGGGACGACGGGACAGTCATCCTCACCCAGGCCAAGGCCCGGGTGCTCGCCGCCGCGGTGCTGGACGCGTGTGACGCGTTGGACCTCAAGGTCGACGGCGTCATCGGGAACCCCGACGCGTGCACCTTCGACCCGGGCACGATCCAGTGCGCGGGAGACACCGACGCGGCCACCTGCCTCACCGCTGATCAGGTGAGGGTCGCGCGCGCGTTCTACGCACCGCCGGTCGACGACCGCGGGCGTCAGCTCTACCCGGCGGGTATGGTCCGGGGCTCCGAGGCAGGGTGGCCGGGAGCGTCCATCGGCACCGACACCACGCTGTCCGGCGGTGGCAACTTCGCCCAGGAGGTGCTGCGCTACCTGGGCTTCCCCGTCGACCCAGGGCCGGACTACAGCCTCTTCGACTTCGACCCGACCAAGGACGCGCCGAAGCTCAACGCCATGGCACAGGTCTACAACGCCGACAACCCCAACCTGCGGCGGTTCGACCGGGCCGGGGGCAAGCTGATCATCTACCACGGCTGGGCCGACCCGCTCATAACGCCGGGCGGCACGATCAACTACGTGCGCGACGCCATGGCCCGGTCCGGTGGCCGAGAGGTGACCCAGGACTTCATGCGCCTGTTCCTCCTGCCCGGGGTCTACCACTGCTCTGGCGGGCCGGGGGAGGACACCGTCGACTGGCTGACCCAGATCCAGAAGTGGGTGGAGCAGGGCCAGGCGCCCGCCACGGTCACGGCGAGCAAGGTGGCCCCCGACGGCACGGTGACGAGCACTCGCCTCGTGGACGAGTACGTTCCGTCGGCATCGTAGGCGGCGTCCATGTCCCCCATGGGGACGCGCACAGATCGTTACGGTCGTCAGACCGTGAGCCGCCCCATCTCGCGTCCTCTCCCATCGTCGGCTCAGCGGCGTTGCCCTGTGCGTCCCGGCTCATCGAGTCATCACTCGCTCCCAACGAGGGGCACATCTTGGTCTACGACCAACCTTGACCGCACAACTTCTCACCACGCGGCCGGCGTCACCTCCGACGAGACTCGGCCGGCCCGCAAGACGACCGAGCTCATCGCATACGCAACGGCGTCGACGCGTTCGGCGCGGTGCAGGCTCTGCAGTACGTCACCTTCCTCACGATCGGCTACATGGTGGCCGGCGGTCTCGCGAAGTCGGGGACTCGCAGCCGGTACGAAAGGGTCCAATCTTCGCGTGGAACGTCCCTGGCACAACCAGTGGATGTCGCGGCATACCGGCTAAAGCCGGACCTCGCGCGTCGGTGGCTGCCAGCGGTTTCGGCAGGGCGGGGTCGTCTGAATGGCTGAATCTCATCGGAAACTTGTTCGCGGGCCGCGACGTCATCGCGATGATCGGCACCTAGACATATGGCTTGCGTCGCCGGCACCTGCTGGATCGAGTTCCTGACCCGTCCCCTGTCGTTGAGCGTCGAGGAGCCGCGAATGGGTGGGGGTGAACCGGTGTCAGCACCGACGCAAACCGGGGTTGGCTGTATCGCTCGGAACCTCGACCGACCCGAGGTCGAGGTGTCCGCGATGCGATCCCAGGGCCTGATACTCCTGGCCATGCACCTGACGTGGAACGGGCGCGACTTCACGGTCGAGGACATCGGCGATCGCATGGCGGTGATTCAGGAGCTGCCCGACGGGACGCTTTGGGTGTCGACCGGGGCATCGGAGGGCCATTACACCGTTCGCCGGTTCAGCGCCGATAGCTGGCGCAGTTCACCGTCTGGACCAGCAATGACGACCCATCCCGACATCGGTGTCGCCCAGGCCCTTGAGCTGATCGGCTAGCTGATAGGGCGTGAACCCCTCTTTCCCGCACTGGCAACTCGTCGGCCAGAGGGCCGCACTTGTGGTGTGGGGTGGCTGAAGACCTAGAGATGTCAACGGTGTTCGCGATGGCTGCGTGGTCGTAGCGTCAAGGTCCGCGCCAGAGCGGACAAGCACCGTGACACGTACTTCAGGGCCACCCGGCGTCAGCGCACATGATGGTCGGAATCCGGGCGCCGGCTGCAGCACCGTTCGCAGGTGCGGTGCGCCAGCCGCGTCCACTGTCCCTCTACCCGAGTTCCTACGAGAGTCGCGTCGTGCAGGACCGTCAAGCAGATGACGGCCATCCAGGACGACGTGGGCGCGCATCAGGAGCAGGCGCAGGTCCGTGGTCTGCTGCTAGACCTCGCCTCGTTCCAGGGTTGTGTTCAGCCCGGGTCTGCTTTGCGCCACGCTCCTTCCGCCGGCGGAGATGGAACGGCTGCGTCGGGAGTCGTAGCGGCCGAGGTTCATCGCGAGTTCACTGTCGCGTCATAGATTTGCCAACGTGTTCGCGCGCCGTCGTCCTCCGGCCGGTGTCGGATGCGGCTGACTCGATCGGGGCGAGCGGCGGCGCCGCGCACCCTCGTCGACATCCTCCGGGCGACCGAGGCGCAATTCGCCGACGAGCCAGCCGTGGACAGTGGGGCGCAGGTTCTGACGTACGCGGAGCTGGTGGAGGCCGCCGAGGAGGTCGCGGCTGAGCTGAACCGGTCCGGGGTGGGGGCGGGCGACCGGGTCGGGGTCCGGATCGCGTCGGGTATCACCGATCTCTACGTCGCCATCGTCGGGATCCTGCTGGCCGGGGCTGCTTACGTGCCCGTCGACCACGACGACCCGGACCAGCGCGCGGCACTCGTGTTCGAGCAGGCAGAGGTGGCGGCACTGGTGGGGAGCGACCTCGTCATCGAGGTTCGGGACGCGCGGGGAGGGCTGCTGCCGGAACCGCCAGGGCCGCAGGATGACGCCTGGGTCATCTTCACCTCTGGGTCGACCGGGCTGCCCAAGGGTGTGGCCGTGACGCATCGGAACGCCGCGGCGTTCGTCGACGCCGAGTCGCGAATGTTCCTGCAGGTCCGCCCGATCGGGCCGGGGGACCGGGTGATGGCCGGGCTGTCGGTGGCGTTCGACGCCTCCTGCGAGGAGATGTGGCTGGCGTGGGCGTACGGCGCCTGCCTGGTTCCCGCGCCACGTTCGCTGGTTCGCAGCGGGATGGATCTCGGGCCGTGGCTGGTCGCCAACGACGTCACCGTCGTCTCGACCGTGCCGACGCTGGTGGCCCTGTGGCCGCCGGAGGCGCTCGCTTCGGTACGCCTCCTCATCCTCGGTGGAGAGGCGTGTCCGCCCGAGCTCGCCGCGCGTCTGGTGACGCCGGAGCGCGAGGTATGGAACACGTATGGTCCGACGGAGGCGACCGTGGTCGCCTGCGCCGCCCGGCTCGACGGCGGACCGATCGTCAGGATCGGTCTGCCGCTGGACGGGTGGGATCTCGCGGTCGTGGACGCGGCGGGCCGCCAGGTCGAGCTGGGGGAGACGGGGGAGCTCATCATCGGAGGGGTGGGTCTGGCTCGATACCTCGACCCGGCGAAGGACGCGGAGAAGTACGCGCCGATGCCGTCTCTCGGCTGGTCCCGGGCGTACCGCAGCGGAGATCTCGTCCGCAACGACGAGGAAGGGCTGGTCTTCCTCCGCCGGGTCGACGACCAGGTGAAGCTGGGCGGGCGGCGCATCGAGCTGGGCGAGGTGGACAGCGCTCTGCTCGCGCTGCCGCGAGTGACCGGGGCGGCCGCTGCCGTACGCAAAGCCGGATCAGGTGGCGCGGTGCTCGTCGGTTACGTAACGGCGACCGCAGGCTTCGACCGTGACGCAGCCGTCCAGGAGCTGCGGGTCAGGCTGCCTGCGGCTCTCGTGCCCCGCGTTGCAGTGATTGAGGACCTGCCGACCCGGACTTCCGGGAAGATCGACCGGGATGCCTTGCCGTGGCCGCTTCCCGGAGGACCATCGGACGAGACCGTGCCACACCTGACCGGTACCGCTGGTTGGGTGCAAGACGTCTGGCTCGACGTGTTGGGGGCCCCGGCCGGGGCGGAGGACGACTTTTTCGACTCGGGCGGCGGCAGCCTCGCAGCGGCCCAGCTGGTCTCCCGGCTTCGTGAACGCTTCCCCGATGTGACGGTCGCCCACGTCTACGCCAACCCGACGGTGCGGCGGCTGGCCGCGTTCCTGGACTCGATGGACGTCGACGAAGCCGAGACCACCGCCAAGGTCGGGCGCGTCCCAGTCGGTATGCAGGTCGCCCAGGTGGTGTCAATCGTGATGTTGCGCTCGTTGTCGGGGCTGCGCTGGCTGACCTGGATCGGATCCGGGAGCGTCGTCGTGTCGCTGTGGCTCTCGGTGCCGTGGCTGCCGACGGTGAGTTGGGGGTGGGTCGCCGCCGGTTGGCTGCTGCTGATATTCGCGCCGGGTCGGATGCTGCTTGTCGCCGCGGTTGTTCGATGCGTCCTGACCGGGGTGGCGCCGGGGACCTATCGTCGTGGCGGGCTGGTGCATTGGCGCATCTGGTTCGCTGAGCGGTTTGCGGAGGAGGTCGGCGCAGGAAGCCTCAGCGGCGCACCGTGGATGCGGCAGTATGCCCGGCTCCTGGGGGCGTCTGTCGGGCGGGACGTCGACCTCCACAGCCTGCCCCCGGTCACCGGGCTGCTGCAGCTCGACCCAGGCTGCGCGATCGAGCCCGAGGTGGATCTGGCCGGGCACTGGATCGAGGGTGATGTCGTGCATGTGGGCAGCATCCGGGTCGGCGGGGACGCACGGGTGGGGGCGCGGTCCACGTTGTTGCCGGGGGCCGATGTCGGCGCCGGTGCCGAGATCGCGCCCGGTTCCGCGGTGTTCGGCGTCGTCCCGGACGGGGAGTGGTGGTTCGGCTCGCCGGCCCGACGCGGAGGGAAGGCTCGCGGACCGGTGCAGGCGGGGCGGCCGGACAACCGGCCCGGGTGGCTCGCAGCATACGCAGGGTCTGCCGTCCTTGTCGCCGTGCTTCCCATCCTGGCCATCACCCTCGGTGCGGCCCCGTTCCTCCCGTCTGTCCTCCGTTCGCCGACCCTGGAGGAGGCAACTGCTGTCGCGGCCGTGTGGGCACCGATTGCCGCTGTGATGACCCTGCTGGCGCTGGCCGCGTTGGTCTGGGCATGCGTGCGGTGGTGGAGCCACGACCTGGCGGAGGGCGCATACCCGGTCTTCAGCGCGCCGGCGTGGCGGGGCTGGTCCGTGTTGAGGGTGCTCGACGAGGCGCGAACCTGGCTCTTCCCGCTCTACTCCAGCGGACTGACCCCGGTGTGGCTCCGGGCGCTCGGCGCTCGAGTCGGCCGCGACGTCGAGGCATCAACCGTGCTCATGGTTCCGAGGCTGGTCACCGTGGCGGACGGGGCGTTCCTCGCCGACGACACCTTGATCGGAGGGTACGAGCTGGGCGGCGGGTGGTTGCGCCTGGGCGACGTCAAGGTGGGTAAGCACGCCTTTGTCGGGAACTCGGGGATGACGGCGCCGGGTCGTAAGGTGCCGCGGCAGGGGTTGGTGGCCGTCCTGTCCGCCGCGCCGGCCCGGGCTCGTGCCAAGCGCGGCACCTCCTGGCTCGGGAGCCCGCCCACCCCGCTACGACGCGCCGGAGCCGAAGCCGACACCAGCCGTACCTTTACGCCGCCGACCCGGCTGCGCGTCGGCCGCGCCGTCACCGAAGCCTGCCGGGTCGTGCCCGTTGCCGTGCACGCCTGGCTCGTCGTCGGCGTGGTGTTCTGTGCACTGTGGCTCATGAGGGAACCGGTCGTCGCGGTGCTGCTCATGGGCCTGGTGCTGCTAGCCACCGGTCTGGTCGCGGCCCTCGTCACGACGGCCGCCAAGTGGGCTCTGGTCGGCCGGCTGCAGCCGATGGAGCGGCCGCTCTGGAGCTGGTTCGTCTGGCGCAATGAGCTGGCCGACACCTTCGTAGAGGTTCTCGCCGCCGTCTGGTTCGCGCGAGGGGCGATCGGGACGCCACTGCTCAACCTCTGGTTGCGGAGCATGGGAGCCCGGATCGGGCGAGGGGTCTGGTGCGGCACGTACTGGCTGCCGGAAACGGACCTGGTCCGGCTGGCCGCCGGCGCGACGGTGAATCACGGCTGCGTGGTTCAGACCCACCTCTTCCACGACCGCGTGCTCAGCATGGACCGGGTGGAGCTGCGAAAAGGGGCGACATTGGGACCGAACAGCATCATCCTGCCGGCGGCAACCCTGGGGCGGCACAGTACGGTCGGTCCGGCATCGCTCGTCATGAGGGGAGAGTCCGTGCCCGACCGCACCCGCTGGATCGGTAACCCGGTGGGTCCGTGGCGTTCGGGCGTCGACGACGGGGACGGTCCGCGCCGGGAAGCGACGTGAGCAGCGCCACCGTCGATGTGCAGGCGGACGACCTGGTCCCGGGACACGGCGACCCGTCGTACTCGGTCGAGCACTACGACCTCGACCTGACCTACCGACACACCACCAACCACCTGCGCGGGATCGCCACCCTCCGGTTGATGATCCGGGAGGGCGCGCCCTCCATCACGCTGGATCTGTACGGGTTGAGGGTCTCCAGGATCGTGGCGGACGGGGCCACCCTCAAATCCTGGATGCACCGGCGGGGGCGGATAGTCGTCCGGTTCGCCGGAATGGTCGCTCCGGGCACGTCAGTGGACCTGCTTGTCCAGTATGCCGGTACGCCACGGCTGGTGCCCGGCCCTGATGGACAGGTGGGCTGGGAAGAGCTGACCGACGGAGTCCTGGTCGCCGCCCAGCCGTACGGCGCGCCGTCCTGGTTTCCCTGCAACGACCGCCCCTCCGACAAGGCGACCTACCGGATGACGATCCGGGCGTCCAGCGCCTATGTCGTCGTCGCCAACGGGCGCCTGACCAGCCGCCGCGTCAAAGGCAGCACGACGACGTGGGTCTACGAGCAGTCTCAACCAATGGCGACGTATCTCGCCACGGTCCAGCTCGGCCGGTATGCGGTCACTCCCCTCGTGGACGGGCCGGTGCCGGTGACCCTTGTCTATCCGCCGAACCGACACGTCGCAGTGGTTACGGCATTCGCCGGACAAATACACATGGTCGACGTCTTCGTCCGACTCTTCGGGGACTATCCCTTCGACGTGTACACGGTGGTCGTCACCGACGACGCATTGGAGATCCCGGTCGAGGCACAGACCCTCTCGACCTTCGGGTCGAACTATCTCCGACCGGGTTGGGATGCCGAGCGGCTCATCGCGCACGAGCTGGCGCACCAGTGGTTCGGCAACAGTGTCACGGCCGGGCGCTGGCGTGACATCTGGCTGCACGAAGGGTTCGCCTGCTACGCCGAGTGGCTGTGGTCCGAACAGTCCGGACGCCAGGCCGCCCGCTGGCATGCGCAGGTGCACTGGGACCGCCTGTCCCGGCTGCCGCAGGACCTGCTCCTGGCCGCGCCCGAGGCCCACCGAATGTTCGACGACCGGGTGTACAAGCGGGGAGCCTTGTTCCTTCACTCTTTGCGCGTGACGTTCGGCGACGACGCGTTCTTCACCGTGTTGCGGGAGTGGACGAGCCGGCACCGGTACGGGTCGGTCAGCACCGACGACTTCGTCGGTCTGGCCGCCGAGCGGTTCGGAGCACCGGCGGTCGCGCTTGCGGATGGGTGGCTGTACCAGGTCAGGCTCCCGCATCTGCCCGGCGGGCGATGACTGCGGGGGCTTCCGGGGCGGCGACGGCGACAGCACCCGCATAGCCGGTCCCGAGCTCAAGGTCGGTCCACCACACCGGTAGGCCATCGGCCCTCAGGCCGTCGACCCGTCCATGGGTCTGGTGCGCCGGACCGACGTCCAGGCGTTCGGGCCCCCAGGCGATGCCGAGTCCGACGGCCTTGAGCAGCGCCTCCTTGCGGGTCCACATCCGTGCGCGGTGCTGCGGAGGACCGTCACTTTCGGCGGGATGAAGCGCGACCTCGGCGAAGGCTTCGAACCGTGTAGACCCGACTCGCTCGACATCAACTCCGACGGGATGGTTCCGGCAAGCCGCCGCGGCGACGATTCCAGTGGTTCGTGACAGGCTCAAGTGCAGTCCAGTTCGGCGAGGACTGACCACGACAGGTCGCCCGTGTTGTGCGCCCCCGCAGCGCGGACACAGTCGTCCGAGCCGGACCTGACTTGCAGGAACCCTCGCCCTGGCGGCCACCAGATCCGTGGTCAGCTGCTCCGCAACGCCGTGACAGCCGGTGGTGACAGCCGCCCACACGACATCGACGACATCGGCCCTCTCGCCGTCAAACCACCGATTGGTGTCCTCGACGACCCCTGCCCGTGCAGTTTCCGTAGATGGAGTCTCTATGCCCTCATCAGCCACGGACGCCAGAACCTCAATGTGAACCAAGCAGGTACCAGGCCGCTCTGCGCCGAAGTCGACGTCGGCCACCTTCCTCATGTCCAAGCTCAGGATAGGGCGGCGAGGAGCTGCGCTTTCGTCTTGCTCGACATTCCGGTCAGTCCTCGGGCGCGAGCCTCGGCCCGCAGCTGGACGACGCTCCACGTGTCGTCCGGCCTCGTGGCAGCATCGAGGGCTGTTGGCTCGGCGACCGGTCGACCCGAGGCCATGACTTCCACCGGGACAGCAGCCTGCACCGGTTCGAGGGCTGCAGATGCCCCGTCCAGCTTCTGATGCAGCTTCTCGACCCGCGCCCGGGCTCGCGAGGCCGATCTCTTCTGCGCCTTCGCTTCCTTCCGCCAGCGATCCGCCCGACTCTTCGCCTTCGTCAGCGCCTTCTCAGTCCTCGTCAGCTGGTCACGCAGGATAGAGGCGCTCTTCTCGAGTTCCTGCTTCGAGCTGGACCTTTTGACTGCGCGCTTCTGCTTCTTACTGGGCATGTCTCCCCATTCGTCGGTCGGTGACTGACGGCCCCGAGGTGGCCGAACCTATCCCACCGTGAACGTCCCGGCGACGACCGCAGCGATCAGGGCGACCAGAGGCCACGGTTTGCGGTGCCCCGGTTGCCGCTGCTCACATGGCGAGGTAAGCCACCGCCACGGCGGGTGCTCTGCGACGATGCGTCTTCACGTCGCGGTGGTGATGCTTGCGCTGAGGTCAATACGGCCTCGACGCTCAGCTTCCGAGATCGCCCAGGCGGCATTGACCAAACCGATGTGGCTCAAGGCCTGAGGGAAGTTGCCGAGGAGCTGGCCGTTGTCCGTGTCGACCTCCTCAGCCAACAGCCCGAGATCGTTGGCGAACGCGGCGCCCCGCTCAAATACCGTGCGCGCTCGATCGACCTGATCGGTCAGCGCCAGGGCCTGCGCCAGCCAGAATGTACAGAGAAGGAAACTTCCCTCCCCGCCCGCGAGACCGTCGACTCCGTCGTCGGTCCGGTAGCGGTACACCAATCCGCGGTCGTCGGTGAGGCGCTGCTCGATCGCGTCGATTGTGGCCAGCATTCGGGGGTCATCGGCTGGTAGGAAACCGACGATGGCCATCATCAGGTTGGAGGCGTCCAGCGCGCTCGAGCCGAGGTATTGGGTGAAGGCTCCGGCTTCCTCGCTCCACGCGTCGCGTATCACGGTGTTTCGGATATTTTCGCGCTGCTGCTTCCAGCGGTCGATCCGGTCCGAGGCGTGCAGCTGCTCGGCTAGCGTGACCGCCCGGTCCAGCGCAACCCAACACATCACCTTGGAATAGACGAAGTGCTGGGGGTCGCCCCGGACCTCCCAGATTCCGTGGTCCTTCTGCGTCCACGACGTCGCAGCAGTCTCGGTACAGGCGATCAGGAAGTTCCGAGTGTCTTCGTCAATGGCGTCAATGTGCTCCGACAGCTGTACGGCGGCACCGAGAAGCTCGCCGTAGACGTCGATCTGTCGTTGGTTCCACGCGCCGTTGCCGACGCGCACTGGCCGGCTGTTCTTCCAACCGGGAAGGTGACTGAGTTCGCGCTCCGACAGGTCGTGTTCCCCGCCGACCCCGAACATGATCTGCAGGCCAGTATCGGGACCGATCGAGGATGCTGCGGCCGTGGCCATGAACTCGAAGAAGTCAGAAGCCTCGTCGTGGCATGCCGCGACCCAGAGTGCCTGCATGGTGAAGCTGGCATCGCGCACCCAGGCGTAGCGGTAGTCCCAGTTCCGTTCCCCGCCGACAGCTTCGGGAAGCGATGTAGTCGCCGCTGCGACGATGGCACCACTCGGCTGGAAGGACAGGCCTTGGAGCACCCGGCCGCTCATCTGCACCAGATCACGCCACGGCCCGTCGTACGCCTGGTGGATCTCGGACCAGGACTGCCAGTCCGCCACTGTGGCCTCCACCGTCGCCGCAAGCTCAGACTCCGGCCAGACGCGCGCTGGTGTCTGCTCCAGAGTGGAACGATGTAGGGCTAGATGGAACGTTTGGCCGGCGTCAAGGCTCACCTGACCGTGCGCCACGCCGCCATCGAGATCCAGCCTGAAAGGCATGGTCAACACCAGCCACTCTGCGCCGCCCCGCCCGGTGATGCCGCCCTCAACGCGGGCCAGTAGCGGTACCACGAGACCGTATTCCGGCCGCGGCGCGAAGGAGATGTTCACCTGGACCGAACCGGATGTGCAGGCGACTCTGCGTATCAGGAGGTGCGGGACGTTTCTACCGAGCCGATGTCCGCCGTTGTCGGGGGCCAGGGCAAGCAGATCGGTCAGCACCAGGACGCCCGTAGGGCTGGTGAAGGTGGTCTCCAGCACCAGCGTCCGGTCCACGTAACGGCGGACACTGGTCCATTCCCCGTTCGGTGTGATGCTCCAGTGCCCGGCATCTGGGCCCAGCAGCCGAGCGAACACCGAGGGCGAGTCGAAACGCGGAAAGCTGAGCCATACCACGGACCCGGAACTGTCGACCAAGGCGGTGGAGTGACGGTCAGACAAGAACGCAAGCTCAGCTATGGCCGTGCCGGTCATTTTGGGTTGGACATCGGCGCTCCCGCGACACCTCATAGGTTGAATGGACCAAGCTGCCCGAACCGGAGGTCGCCGGGTGGCTCATCAGTCTCTGCTGTTTGGCGAAGGAGCCTAGGCCAATCCCGACGTGCTGGTGTGGATCAAGGTGCGCTCCGCGGATGGCGCAGTTCACCCGCGCGAGGAGGACCTCGTAAAGACGAGGACGAGGTCGAGGTCGACCGCTGCGGGGACGTGAGGATCATCGGCGGACGGCTCCACGGGTGCCCGACCGGACCAGCCGTATCACTCTCTCTAGGCTGCGGACACGCCGAGCACCGCATCCCGTTCGGGAGGGAACACATCCACGAATCGCGCCAGTGCTGTTCGTTCGTCCGGTATCTGCTTGTTGAGGCATGTCGCGAGCCGTGCCGGGCAGGACCGGCCGCCAAGGTCTCGCTAGCTCGGCAGCCATGGCAAGTAGCAGAGGAACACCTCGGACGAGCCGCACGTCGTCCGGGATTGGGCCGATCTGGTCTGGCCTCGGGTCCCGGTTGGTTATCGTCTCGGCCATGACCGGCCCGATGACGATGAACCGCGTGATTCATTCGGCAGTGCGTCGCGACCTGGCTCGCCTTGAGTCCGCGCTGGCCGTTGCGTCCGACGGTGACACGGCCCGCGCGCATCAGCTGCAAGTGGCCTACGCCAACCTCCACCGGCAGCTCAAGCACCACCATGAGGGCGAGGACACCTACGTCTTTCCGTTCCTCGACAAGGTCGAGGGCGCGAGTGAGCTGGTGCAGATCATGGAGTCAGAGCACCAGTCGATGGCCGACGCGCTCGATGAGGCGGGCGCCGCGATCGACGCCTACGCCTCGACGGGATCCGCCAGCGACGCGCACACCGCTCGGGACGCCGTGGTACGGGCGCACCAGGTCGTGGAACGGCATCTGCACCACGAGGAGAGCGAGCTGGAGCCGCTCTTGTTGCCGTACCTGGAGTCGCCGGAGTGGAAGGCCGTCGAGAAGCGGCTGCGACCCGCGTCCCTGGCCGAGTCGGGCCGCGCTATGGCGTGGATTCAGGACGGGATGCCCGAGGATGCCCGCGCCTACCTCCGCTCGACGATTCCTGCGCCGGTCACCTTCCTGCTCAGTCGGCTGGCGGGGAGGTCGTACCACCGGGACGTCGCGCCGGCCTGGCAGCCGACGGGCTAGTCCCGAACGGCGCACTGACGGGCGCGCGACACGATGAGTGGACGTCCCGCACGAGGATTGATCTCCTGCGATGTCTTTTAGCTAAGACACTGACCACCCCGTCTCAAACGTCTTTGGCGCCATTCGCGCACCGCACGGTCTGTCACGACCATCTTGGTCTGCGCGAACGTGGGCGCGGCTGCT